>NZ_JAMQIF010000195.1:0-206 GCF_023845855.1 Clostridium sp. ZBS2 | reverse complement strand
TTAAAAAAAAAAAAGAAAGATGTTATGAAAAAAAAATATTTAAAGAAAAAGGTATTGAAAGATTAGGTTGAGTAAAAAAATTTAAAATGATTTTTGAAAAAAAAATTGGTGTTGAAAATTTTGATGAAAAATTTCGAAAATAAAATTATATGTAATAAATTGTAAAAAAAAAACCAAAAAATAAAAAAAAAAAAAAAAAAACTTAA
>NZ_JAMQIF010000193.1:0-300 GCF_023845855.1 Clostridium sp. ZBS2 | reverse complement strand
TTTTTTTTTTAAAAAAATAAAAAAAAAAAGGATAATATGCAAAAAAAATATAAGATAAGAATAATGAAATGAAAGAAGAAATAAAAAAAATAAAAGATATTTGGGGGGTGAAAGAAAAGTATAAAAAGAATTATAATTTTTGTGTATAATTTGAAAAATTTAAAAACTATTATTCATTTAAATATAAAAAAAAAAAAAAAGATGAAAAAACAAAAAAAAAGTTAGAAAAAAAAAAAAAAAGGATTAAAAATTAAAAAAAAGGAAATAAAAAAAATAAATACAAAAAAAAAAAAAAAAAAA
>NZ_JAMQIF010000192.1:0-342 GCF_023845855.1 Clostridium sp. ZBS2 | reverse complement strand
TCGTTATTATATAATCTTTTGTTTTTTTTTTTTTTTTTTTTTGTTTTTTTCCCCTCTTTTTTTTGTTTTATTTTTATAAAAAATATTTTTTTTTTTTTTTTTTTTTTTTTTTTTTTTATAATAAAAAAATTTGTACACTTTTTTTTTTTCTTTTATAAAAAATAAATATATTCTTACACTTTTTTAAAAAATTTATGTATTTTTCCCATAATTTTTTTATTTTTTCATTATTCACTGTTTTTTAACTATTATTAATTAAAAATTTTTTCTAATTTAATCATAAAAAAATAAAAAAAAAAAAATTTTTTTATAAAAAAAAAAAAATTATAAAAAAAAAAAAAA
>NZ_JAMQIF010000191.1:0-260 GCF_023845855.1 Clostridium sp. ZBS2 | reverse complement strand
GCTAAATAAACACGATAAACAATTAACTATCCGCGTGAAACTAAATAACAACGTAGATGACCATCGACTCCGCGTGCTTTTCCCGACTGGAAAACAAACAGAAACACATCAAGTGGGAAGTGTTTTTGAAGTAGTAACACGCGCGAATAAACAAGTCAAAGAATGGACAAATCCTGCTAAAGATAACCGAAAACAAGGCTTTGTTGCTAGTGGAAATATCGTTGTCGCAAGTCTTGGTTTACCAGAATATGAAGTAAGCG
>NZ_JAMQIF010000190.1:0-302 GCF_023845855.1 Clostridium sp. ZBS2 | reverse complement strand
TTTACTCTGCTTTCGCTGTTTATTTTTCAGCAGAGTTCTTTCCTAAAGGCGATCCAACGAGTCAGTTACTGAACACAGCAGCTATTTTCGCAGTTGGATTTTTAATGCGCCCTATCGGAAGTTTATTAATGGGACGCTATGCAGATCGGCACGGACGCCGGGCGGCATTAACCCTCTCCATTACGGTTATGGCCGGTGGTTCTTTAATTATTGCCTGTACACCGAGTTACGAAAGTATCGGTATTATGGCGCCAATTATTTTAGTTCTTGCCCGTTTACTACAAGGATTATCACTTGGTGGA
>NZ_JAMQIF010000189.1:0-264 GCF_023845855.1 Clostridium sp. ZBS2 | reverse complement strand
GTTTTACAAAAAATTAATTGAAATATTTCTTAATTTAGCACAGACAAAAATTCGAATTCATAGTACACTTATAAGTAACCATGATAGGGATTTATCGCCAGTCCCTTATTAGCCACCAGCAAGATTTGCTAGGTGGTTTTTTGAGGAAGTTTTTCTTTTCGAATGTGGATGGTTGTGAGACCCTAAAAAAGGTGAGTTTTAATGAAGGGACAGTGTAGGAAATGACAAAATGGTTACCAAAGGATTTATGGATTGTAATTATTG
>NZ_JAMQIF010000188.1:0-293 GCF_023845855.1 Clostridium sp. ZBS2 | reverse complement strand
GAAGCTACGTTGATATCGTTTGTTATGACGGTTAGTTTGGATCGGTCTTTTAATGCGGTTGCGATGTGTCCGGTTGTTGTTCCAGCGTCAAGAATGATTGTATCGCCGTCTTTGACCATTGTCGCTGCTAATGTGGCGATGCGTTGTTTTTCTTCGTAGCGCACTTCGCTTCGTTTTTTCCAATTTGGTTCGGAAACTACTTTTTCTTCTATCATAACTCCGCCGTGGGTTCTTTTTAGCTTTTTGTCTTTTTCTAAAGAGGTTAAATCGCGGCGAATGGTTGCTTCGTGGAC
>NZ_JAMQIF010000187.1:0-257 GCF_023845855.1 Clostridium sp. ZBS2 | reverse complement strand
GAATTTGTTGCATTTGCTAAGCCAACTTGAAGTCCAGCAACTATATCCTAAATACTTCCGCCTTCTTTAATAGACTTTCCTCTACCTATACAATCATCTACCAATGATGAACAGAATATATCTGGGAATTCTTCAAGATTTGTATCTGCAATTTTATCTAATGCAACGGTTAATTTTGTGTAATAAGCTATGTTCTTTTCCCACGCAGCCCATAATTCTTCAAAATTATTAAAACTTAATAAATCTCTATTTCCAGT
>NZ_JAMQIF010000186.1:0-218 GCF_023845855.1 Clostridium sp. ZBS2 | reverse complement strand
GTTAGAACAAATTCTGATTTTCTTGGATTCATTATGATATAAACCTCCCTTTTAAAATAGTCATTTATTAGTATAACATTAATTTTGCTAGAAAATGTAGACATTTCGTGTATTTTATTGCAATTATCTTTTTATTGTACAATTTTAATAAAAAAAGACCTTTCAAGTGAAAGGTCTCAGATATCTTCACGTTCTAGCCATAAACTAAGGAGTACATG
>NZ_JAMQIF010000019.1:215997-380339 GCF_023845855.1 Clostridium sp. ZBS2 | reverse complement strand
ATTCCTAAGTTCAATTACTCAGTCCACTTTACTTATGCATATATCAACACTCTGCTAAAACATAGCCTTATTTCTTTAATAAATTATTCTTAATATAATTAAGAGTTAGTTCTTCACCGTCACCTGCAAGTTTATTAAGTAAAAATTCTAATAATTCTCTCGTTTCTTTATGCAAAATATAATGATTTTTACCTATATTGTAATATTCTAATGCACTTCTATCACTATACTTCTCCTTTTGATAATTCATCGAAGCACACATTCTATCAATAAACATCTCAACTACATACTTTGTTGGCATTTTCATTCCTACAAGTCCTTCTTTTATATTTACACCATAATCTATCCAATATTCTAAATGATGCTTATTTCGCCCTTTATGATGAAGCCATGCTTTAGAATATCCTTCTTCTATTTTTTGTATTCCATTAGGACTAACATCACCTCTATAATATCTTATTCCTGCTGAAAATTCCACCCAAGAATACTTAGATAAATCATGTAGTAAACCTTGTTTATATAACCCGACTTTAAAGCAATATTTCATAACTAATAATTTATGATTTGTTATTGTTCTAAAATGATTAACTGAATTCATTATTCCCCACATCCTATAAAATTGTCTAACTAATTCTTATTTGCCTTTTTTATAAATCATAACATTTTTTCTAATAAACAAACAACAAAAATAGAAAGTAAACTTCTAAAAGCCTACTTTCTATTTTTAATAATTATATCTTAATTAGTATTAATATTAATCTTCTCTTATTTGTGTGCATATTAATTTATCATTTTCTAATAAGTTAAATAATGTTGGTTTAACATTAAATTGTTCCATTAAATTCTTAACTTCTAATAAAGATTTTTCTTTTTTATTATTTGATATTTTAGCTTTTGATGCTCTAATTAATATATTTTTAGGTGAATGTGCTATATCAATAAACTCCAATAATTGAGTTTTATAACCCATACATTCTAAAAGATTAGCCCTAACTGAATCAGTCATAAGTGCTGAAACTCGTTCTTTAATTATTCCATACTTAGTTAATATAGATAAAGAATCTGTTTTTATTTGACTATTGAATTCATGTTGACAACATGGAACTGAAAAAATCATTTTACTATTCCATTTTATTGCATTATATAGAGCATAATCAGTTGCTGTATCACAAGCATGCAGTGTTATAACCATATCAACTTTATTATTATATTTAAATCCGTTTATATCTCCAAGTTCAAAATGCAAATTATCATATTTGTATCTTTTAGCAATATCATTACATTTTTTAATAACATCTTCTTTAAGATCTAAACCTATCATTTTTACATTTATGTTTTTAATTTTTACAAAATAATAGTAAAGTACAAATGTTAAATACGATTTTCCGCATCCAAAATCTAGAATTGTGAGTTCTTTATAATCATTATTTTTGATTTCATCATCAATAATCTCCACAAATCTATTTATTTGCTTATACTTATCATATTTAGAGTTAACTACTTTTCCTTCTTTAGTAAATATCCCTAAATCTATAAGTGGCTCTATTATCATTCCCTCTTTTAAAATATAATTTTTTTCTTTATTATGAGATTTATTTGCAAGATTCTTATTATCAGATCTTTTCTTGCCTAAAAATATTTTACCTTTTTTAGATATCTTTAAATCAAAGGTACTTGTATCTGACCATGCTGAAAGCTGTTTATAATTATTTTCAACATATTTAATAATCTTGTCATTGAACTCATCTATATGTATATTTTCATGAAAAATTTGTTTATCTGTAAACTTTTCTATTTGATAATACTTATTCTTTTCATTTTCTTTAAGAATAAACGTTATTTTATTGTATTTAACATCTTTATTCATTTTATTACTAACAACTACTTTTATAATCTCTTCTTGTAAAATTTCATCAATAACTTTTTTAAATTCTTCCATATTGTTACACACCTTATCATTTATTTTAACTTTAAACTATATACAATTAATAATATTATTCCAATAACACTATATAAATAATGCATTTATAATTTTATTATAAAAGTAATCCTTATACAAGTTAACATTAAATAAAAAAGGTAGAAAAGATTTTAATCTCCTTTCTACCTTGAGTTATTAAAATTACTTATTTAATAACTTGTCTATAACACGTACTAGTTCTTCTATCTCTGGTTTACTCAATTGAGCATCTGCTTTAACAGATTTACCTTTGTGTCTTAATTCGTCAGTAATTAATGATGAGAATATTATTACTGGCAATTTATATAATATTTCATCTTCTTTCACTCTTCTTGTAAGTGTAAGACCATCCATTTGTGGCATTTCTATATCAGTAATAAGAAGGTCAACTTCTTCTTTAAAATTCTCACCTTTTTTTTCTGATATACCTTTTAAGAAATCCAGAGCTTGCTTTCCATCATTAAATAATCTTAAATTAGTAAATCCTGCCTTTGTAAGTGTTTCTTTTAAAAGTTTTCTAATTAGTGCTGAATCATCAGCTAAGATTAATTTTATATCTGATCTATCTTTATAGTTTACCTTCACAAGTCTATCTTCACTTATTCCCACGCTTGGGCAAAGATCTGTTACTATCTTTTCAAAGTCTAACATAATTAAAACTTTATCATTTAAAAGTATGTTTCCGACAGATAATGAATTTTCAGATAAATCATCTGGCTTTCTTATATCTCCCCATTTAATGCGATGCACACCTACTACATCATCAATATTAAATGCAACTTTAATTTTATTGAATTCACAAATTATAACTTTAGATCCTAATTCATGATCTCTTTGTTTATTTAATGTATATTTTAAATCAATTAAAGTAAGAATTTCATCTCTACATAATATAAGTCCAGCTACTTCAGGTTTAGGATCAGGTAATTTAGTTAAACTTTCGTTTGGCATTTTAATTATTTCTTTAACTTTTACTACATTTATTGCATAATGAGTTCCATTAACAACAAAATCAATAATTTCTAACTCTCCTGTACCTGATTCTAATAATATATTACTCTTCATATTGTCATCCCCTTTTTTTAAACTAATATTGAAACTAACATAATTTATTTTTAATATCATTAAATTCCATTGTCTCTATTTAATTTTCGTATAAAATTTATTTAAGTTTATCAAATATTGAAAATAAAATTAAGTTTGTAAAAAATATTATGTATTTATTTTAATTATCTGTATAAATCACCTGATAAATATTTAAGTTTATCAATATTATTTACTATGTAAGACCTATCATCTTTTTTTATAATTCCTTCACTGCAGAATTTATTTAATGTTCTATTTAAATGTCTATAACTAGTCCCTAGTAGTTCTGCTGTTTCATTATACCCACCTTCAAATATAAAACGTAGATTATTATCTCCATTTACAAATGCCAAAATATAGCTTGCTAATCTGTTTTCAAGAGGATAAAGCAAATTTATTGAGCTATTCTTACTATTACATCTTAGCTTTTCCCCTAAATATTTACATCTATTTCTTAAAAACTTACAGTCATCCATTAATTTATCTTTAATTATTGAAAATTCAATAACAATACAATACGTATCTTTTATAGCTTGAACACTACAATCCGCACTATCATTTTCTAAAAATTCAATATCTCCAACTACAGTAAATGGATTATAAAATGATAATAACAATGATTTACCATTTGCTAAATTTTTATATACTTTGGCTTTACCATCAACCACAAAAAACATTTTATTTAAAACCTCTTCTTCTTTACATATATGTTCATTCTTACCAAACATATATAAAGACATATATTCTCTCATATCTATGCTAAACATATCATTTATTTTGTATTTTTCTATATACTTTTCCATTCTTTTAAAATCGTTTACTTTAACCAAAAACTTCTCTCCTTTTTAGTGACAATTAATAATTTTCATTACAATATGACATATGTCCTACACTATTTCCTTTATAATAGCTTAAACTAAGTTTATAAATCAAGAATTATATTTTTATAAGGAGATACTATGTATAATTTATTATCTTTATTAATTGGTGTACTTATTGCAGTTATGATTGTTTGTAATGGAGAATTATCTTCTGGTATTGGAAATTATTCTTCTTTAATGGTGATTCATATTTTAGGTTATTTAGCTTTAGTTATAATAATGCTTTATAAAAAAATAAAAATACCATTTAAAATGCATTTGCCATTATATCTTTATAGTGCTGGTGCTCTTGGAATTTTCACAATATTATTTAACAATATAACTTTTTCTGTTATTGGAGTAGCATTACCAGTGGCACTAGGACTTTTAGGTCAAACATTAACTTCAATGATATTTGATCAATATGGACTACTAGGAATGCAAAAAATTAAATTTAATAAGAAAAAAATAATTGGCATTACAATAATAACAATTGGTGTCTGTATTATGACTTTCTTCTAATATTAAAAGGAGGACCATTTATGATATATATATTAATGTCTATATTAGCAGGTGTAATTATAGTAGTTTCTAGAATTCTAAATACAAAACTTTCTAAAGAAATAGGTCTTATAGAATCAAGTTATTTTAATTATTTTACAGGCTCAATAACTTCAATATTATTCTTTTTTATTATGAGAGAAAAATTTGTATTTACCTCATTAAATACTGTTCCATTTTATGCTTATTTAGGAGGTCTTTTAGGTGTAGCTATTGTTGTCCTTAACAGTGTAGTAACCCCAAAGATGTCAGCTTTTTATGTTACATTACTTATATTTGTAGCTCAACTTTTTACTGGAATAGCATTAGATTGGTTAATTTCTAGGCAGTTTCCTCTTAGCAAAATAATAGGCGGATTAATAGTAGTTGCAGGTTTAGCTTATAATATGCATCTAGATTTTAGTGATAGGAACGTAAAAGAAAGTGATACAAATTAAAGCCTTTAGAAAATTTCTAAAGGCTTGTTTTAAACATCTTCCCACATTATTACTTCATCTTTTAATATATCTCTTTTTAGCTTTCTACCAATCAATATATACGATAATTCAGGTCTTATGCCATAGCCTGGTCTTTTAAATACAATCATATCTTTTTCTATGATTGTCCCTTTTTTTAAATCTCTAGAAGCTAATATGCTTCTTCTTGCATCATTCATTATAACTTTCTCTTTTTCTGTTGGTTTTTTTATTCCATCGCCTAATAATTTTTCTGTATTTTTAACATGAATAATATACTCTTTAAATTCATCTAACATCATGGAAGCTTTATGATCTGGTCCTTTCATTTTTTTGTCTAATGTTATGTGCTTCTCTATAAATTCTGCTCCCAAAGTAGTAGCTGATACTGCACTCTCAAATCCCAATGTATGATCAGATAATCCAACTGGAACCTTAAAAGCCTCTCGTAATGTAACCATAGCTCTTAAATTAACATCCTCCACTTTAGTTGGATAATCTGAAGTGCAATGCATTAACCTTACATCTCTATTTCCTGTAGAATAAATAGCATCTATAGCCTTCTCTACTTCTCCTAATGTACTCATACCTGTAGATAGAATTATAGGCTTTCCTATATTTCCTATTTCTCTTAAAAATTCTATATTAGTTACTTCACTTGATCCTACTTTTATAAACTCAACATTAAGGCTTACTAAATAATTTAAACTCTCTATGCCATCTGGTGTAGATACAAATATAATCCCTTTTTTATCACAATACTCTTTTATCTCTTTAAACTTTTCAAAAGGCAATTCTAATTTCTTTATCATTTCCAGTTGAGATTCTTCTGTTTTGTCATTTTCTTTTTGATACTTTGCTTTTTCTGCAAAAGAACCCGTGCTTTCTTCTGCTTTAAATGTTTGAAATTTTACAGCATCTGCTCCACATTGTTTTGCCATATCCACTAATTTTTTAGCTAAATTAATATCTCCATTATGATTTACTCCAGCCTCAGCTATTATAAATACCCCCATTTAAAATCCTCCTCCCTTTTTACTAAATTAGCTTATTATTAAATATTTTTAATAGAAGCTAATTTATCTCATTATCCTTTTAAAACTGAAAATTAAAACATGATTTTTCTATCTTTTTCTCATTACTTTTGTATTTAACTAATCTTAACTAAAACACATCAGAATCACCCATAGTTATATACCATTTATCAACATCCATATCATCTAATTTTATAAAATCACAATTTAACTTAAATCCAAAATGAGTAATTAAATTAGTTCTATTAAATCCTAAATTTTTACCAATATCTAATTTATCTTTATTTATAAACCATGAATTTATTTTTCTAATCTTGTTGCAAGCCATTAAATCAATTAAACTTTTTAAAAGTTTTTCATAAATTCCATTGTTTACTGCAATTATATCAACTAAATCGCAAACTTTTTTACCTCCTTCTTCAAATATCTTATAAATGCAATAACCTAAATATTCGTTATCTTTTTCGTAAACTAAGTAATAATACTTATTGTATGGATTTAAATCATACCTCCAGTGAATATATTCCCTATTTCTTTTAATCATTAACTTGTACTCTTTAAACTCCTTTGAAAAGATATTAAATAAAACATCAACCCTATTATCTAAAAATTCAACATTCTTTATATTTTTATCCAAAGATTTTAATTCTGATTTATACGTATAACAACTATACATTTCTATATCTAAAATATGATTCCATCCTAAATGCTTTATAAAGCCATGTAAAGAATTGTTGTTAGGAAAACCATATATAATTGGTAACTTATTATAATTTTCTTCATATAGTGCATTCGCTAATTTAACAAAAATACCTTGTTTTTTATACTCTGGAGACGTCATAGTTGTCATAGATAAACCTGATGTGTAAGTTTTATCATAAACATTCATTTTGCTTGGTAATACTGAATAGTGTCCTGCTAAAACATCATCGTCCCACATAATTTTTATAAATTTATCACTGCATATATTATCATTATAATTCCATTTCCACTCTGTATAATGCATATCTCGGTTAAATGACTTTTTGAATAAACCCATAATCTCTTTTTCATCATTTTTCTTATAATCTCTCACTTCTAACAAAGTAATTCCCCCTTAAAAAACATCTCTAACTAACATAAATGCTTCAGCATATTTGGTGCATGCGGTACATCCTCTATATCTTGCTAATGCTTTAACACTTTCTTCGTTTCTTGGCTGAGGTATATCTTGCAATTCTGTTTTATATAACTTTAATATATCTAACTTCTTTTCAATATATTTTGTAATATTAGAGAATACATTTGGGACAAAGATATTTTCTTGAAATTGTGGTGCAATTTCTGTTTCAGATAAACATTCATACATAAGCACTCTTTTAATAAAAGGATACCTAAAACTTTTAGTGCAACTTAATATAGCTTTAGCCCCTATTTGATGATCAGTATGAACATCACTTCTATTAATCATATAAACAATTTCTGGTTTAACCTTATACATAACTTCACTTATCTTATTTATAAGATTTGAAAAGATATCATAATTTATCTTTGCTGGTCCAAATTTTAAGTTATATATTTTATCAAATCCATAAGCTTTCCCTATATTCTCAACTTGTTTTTTTTCCTCCATAACTTGCTGATATGAATAACCATATCTAGTTTCAGCACTTGTTAATATGAGCCAGGTAATTTTATCTCCGTTATCTTTATGCTTAAGAATTGTTCCTCCACACCCTATTGTTTCATCATCTGGATGTACTGATATAACTAATACATTTTTACATTTCATTTGGATCCTCCAATTTCAATAAATAATCTTTATACTCTAATTTCTTAAGAATTTCATATGCTTTTTCTGAACTGTTTGAATCTCCATAAATATTTTTTATATTTTTGCACTTATTTATAAAATCTTTATCTAAAGCTTTTTCTATTCCATTTTTTACTTCACTATATTCATCACCAACGAAAATCACATTTTCATTTGCAGCACGCCCTTCTTGCCTTACTCCTATGTTAATAACAGGAATGCCAACACAAGCAGCTTCCACTATGCCTGCACTAGAATTGCCTATTTGAAAAGATGCATTTCTATATATATTTATAAAAGTATTTCTATCTAGATTTTTATAAAAGTAAAAATCCTTATCATTTTTATATTTTTCTATTGCGTTTATAATTTCCTTATTTCCAGAATCAGTATTAGGATAACTTATAAACGCTTTTATTTTTCGTTCTTTAAGACATTTTAATATATTATTAAATGTTACATAGGATTTTTCATCTAATGGATGATAAATAACCAATACAAAATTATTAAATGGTTCCATATTTAATCTCTTATATATTTTATTTATATTTACAATAGGCTCTGTTTTAAATTTATCTAGCGCAGGACTTCCTATTTGAAAAATTCTATACTCAGGCTCTCCTATATTCATAACTCTTTTTTTATGCTCATAAGTAGACACAAAGTGAATAGATGATAATTTAGATGCAGCACTTCTAAGCTCATTATCAACTAATCCACTTTTTGTATAATCTCCACCAAAAAAATGTGCACTTGGAATACCTAAAAAAGCTCCAAGCATCCCACCAATTAATACTTCTTCCCTATCACCTGCGTAAATTATCAAATCTGGAGAATATTGATTTACTATATCAATTGAATTTTGCAATATTATAGATGTTGTTTTGAGTCTAGAACTTTTAGTATCAGAATCAATTAAGCTTTCTATCTTTATTAATATATCTAAGTTATCCTTTTCAATTAAATCCACTGTATTTCCATAAGTTTTTGATAAATGTGCACCACAGACTAAAAGTTTTAATTCAAAGTAATCATCAGAATCTATTTTTTTAAATAAGTTGCTCATTAAATCGTAATCAGATCTTATTCCTGTAATGGCCAATATCTTTTTCAATAAAATTACCACCTTTTTGGGCTTTATATTTTTTAAAATGCTTAGGATCTCTATACCTCACAGAAAATCTTATCTTTCATATTATATTCTGATGATAAATATAAAATTCTAATGAGAATATATGTATTATTATTAAGTTATGATTGGAGGAATTATTACATGAAACTTCTTTTTAAAAGATGTGCGGAAGAAGATTTTGAAGACTTCTTTATTTTAAGAAGCGATTATGAAAATATATATTGGACAGGCCATGATGAAAAACCTAATAAACCTAATCTTAAAAACTGGTATTTAAATCAATTAAAAAGAGATGATAGGCTTTTATTTATAGTTCGAAGTGATGAAGCAGATGAACCTGTTGGATATCTGTATTTAGATATAGTTGGCAATAATAATAATATTATAGAAACTGGTCATGGAGTAAATTCAAAATATAAAGGTAAAGGACTAGGTACTGAAATAATAAAATTTGCTATAGATTATAGTAGAAGTGAATTAACCTTTATTGATGAAGTAGATGGATGGATATTAGAAGATAATATAGGTTCTATAAAAAATGTATTAAAAAATGGCTACGTTGAAACTGATGAAAGAAAAGAAATTTACTTAGAAAATTTAAATATCTATAAAACTATGAAAAAATATGTATACAAAATAAAAAATACACAAAAAAATAATTCTATTTAACCAAAATAAAGATATATATAAATAGGACTTAAACTTGTGCAACTATTTCCTTTTCTGATAGCATTCAAGTTTCTGTCCTATTTATTTTTTATTCATAATACATTTAGATTCTAAAATTTCACACTAGTTTATCAATCATATTTTTCATAGATTCAAATTCTCCCATATCAAGCCATGCACCTTGAGTTACAGGATACATTCCAACTCTTTCTTTATTTTCTAGAAGTTTATATATAATATCAGTCATATCTGAATATTTATTTTCTTCTATATAATCTAAAACCTCGCGTTCTAATATATACATTCCTGTATTCACTAAGAACTCATAACTAGGTTTTTCATCTAAAGATTTAATACTCCCATCATCATTTAAATTAAAAACTCCATAGGGTATAATATAATTTTTTAGGGCAGTAACTATAGTTATTTTATTTTGGTACTTTTTATGGAATTTCAATATATCTGAATAATTTGCATTAACTAATATATCGCAGTTACTTACAAAAAAAGTACCCTTTATATTATCTTTTAATAAAATCAAACTTCCTGCTGTGCCTAATGGAATGTCCTCTTCAACAAAAGATATATTGTAGGGAGCTTCTTTATTGAAATATGCTTTAATAATATCTTTTTTATAATTTATTGTTACATAAAAATCATTAAAATTGAAATTTTTAAAATTATTTATTATCCTTTCAATAATAGGAATATTCCCTATTGGGATTAACATCTTTGGAATAATTTTAGTATATGGTTGCAATCTAGTACCTTTTCCTCCTGCCATAATAACAATTGGAATCTTACTTGTTTCAAAGTAATTACATTGACTTTGATAAACATCATTCCAAAATACAATATCAACAACTTCAATTTCTTCATTCACTATTGGTACAGCCTCTATTTTAAATTGTTTCATTATTTTTTTAACATTATTTCTTTCCTTCTCCAATAAATACTTTGGTGATTTGTTCATTATATTATATATTGATTCTGATATATTACCATTTTTTAATATCCATCTTCTGATATCACCATCTGTTACTACACCCTTAAGTTTTTTATCTTCAACAACAATTATAATTTTTTTGCCTGCTTTATCTAATATATTAATTCCTTTTTTTATTGATATATCTTTACTTACTAAAAGACTACTTATATCCATAAGAAATCTCCTTTGTTTACTAATATTTTTATTTTAAAAATAATTTTCTAAAGAATAAAAAAAGAAACTGATAAACAGTTCCTTTTACATATCTACAAAAATTGTTTCATTATCTAAACATTTTATATTATGATTTTCGCAAATCTTTATCTTATAATAGTGATTTTTATCACTTATTTTAAAACAAAATTCTCCTAAATCATTTGTTACACTATATGCACAATAAAGGCTACTGTCTTTTTCTGTATATGCTTTTTCTTTATCTGATAATACTATTTCCAATAATACTATTGCATTTTTGACAGGTGTTCTATCCTCATAATATAAATATCCCTTAAACAATACAGAGTTGTAATCACAATTAATATTTCTCATAATAACCTCACTGTGAAAATATATTTTATTTCAGTAATTAGCATTTAATAATAGGCTCATATACATCTAACACATAATCCAATTTACAACTACAAGGTAATAATACTGCATACTCTCCTTGTTCATTTGTAGTTAAATAACCATACTCTTTGGTTCCTGGTGAATAATAGCTATTATTTACTTGTTTAATATATATTATAGCTTTAGGTATTGGATTATTATCTTTGTCTAATATTTTACCTGTTATTAATACATCTATTGACTTTTTTATAATAATTTTCTTCTTTAATATAGAACATCTATTTAATTCTTTAGGACTTATTAATATCTCTTTATGCCACCCCACTTTGTTCACCCTCTAATATTATACTAAAGGAGAGTATATAGAAATTTCATAACGTCTTCCACAAGCTGGTTGTAATAAAAATAAATATTCTCCTTTATAATCAGTAAAACAATATCCTAATATCTTACAGCACTCAGTTAAGCAATTAATTTCCTTTACTTCAACAGCAGCCCAAATTGATGGCTCATGTTGTTCATTATATACATTTCCTTTTATAATTGTTGATTTTTTCTTTTTTATAACTATATTAACTTCATGCATTTTACTACACTTTAATCTGGAACCATATAAAACTATTGGTTCTTTTTTATTGTTGTTTTCCATTTCTGTAATTATTATTCTGGATTTTCCTTAGATTGTACTTTAGGAGTCTCCACAGTAGGTTCAGTTTCTATATTTACGTGTAGTTTATCTTGTCCTTTAAGTTGATCAGCTGATAATATTATACTACTTTGTGGTGTCCCATTAACCACTAAATTTTTAATTTTCTTTTCCTTGTAGACTTGTCCATTTATAATTATTTCTGACATTTACTGTTTCCTCCTTAATGATAAATAGTTCTCCTTACTATAATATGAATTTATTTAAATTTTGAAACTTCATCTTCTATAATTTTCTTTGCCTCCAAAAGCATTTCATTCATTCTCTTAAAATAATTTAAAAATGCCTTGCCTTGATATTTCATATTGGAAGTTAATTTATCATAATCCTTTGCAAGCATTAAAAAGCTCTCTCTTTTTATAGTGTATAGGAATTTATTAAAATACCCACCTAAATAAAAACTTTCTAAAGAAGATTCAAATGTTTGTACTATATCTAATATAAATAAAAATCTTTGAAAATCTATATCTTCTGGATTAATATCCACAAGTGATTTTTCTTCTTTAATATCTGCTAATATGGTGCACTGTTCCATACCTTGTACTGATTTTTCAATGAAAGTATCGACAAAATTAATTATGGTCTTTATTACTTTATCAGGTTTTAAATCAATACACTTATCAGGTTTCAATGATTGCTTTTTGTTATTAAAAATATTTTCCTCAAATATATCACATAGCTCTTTATGAGGCGCGCCTTTTATATCAGCACCATAAGATGCATTTATAAATTCTACATCTCTACTAGTCTTATATTGTTTAATATGATATTCCATGCTATTTTTAAATACTTGAAGGGTTGTTGTTGTTTTAACCTTATTTCCAAAAACATCATCTACAAATTGATTTGCCCAACTCTCAGTAATAATATTGTCTACAATATTAAAAGTAGCTTTCTCTGAATGATGCTTGTCATAAGTATATGCTAAATCTTGTCCTACGAGTATTATAGGATTGCATCCTAATATATTAGCCATAGCTAAACAAGTGTGTGCAACAGATCCCCCTTGAGATAAGCCTTCAAATTTATTAATTTCTTCAATTACTTTTGAAAAAATATTAGACATATATATCTTTTCACCTTTGTAATTTTTCATTAAATATCTATTACTATATTCATAATATAAAAGTGGTACATCTTCATTAAGGCTATCCTTCATCATCTCATACATAGCATCTGATGGATCTATAGATACAACTAAATCCGGCTTTATTCCATTTTTTATAAGAGTTGTAAATGTTCTATTGCTTGCAATAACAAAACACTTTTTTACCTTTTCCTTATTTGCAACCATATCTTCTATATTTTTATCTAATGATGGTCCAGCAGATACTATTATTCCTGGAATATCTTTATTAATTCCTATATAGGAATTTAACGGACTTGACTCTTTAATAACACTAAGATTTTGAAGTGAATTTCTCATAAAAGATTCCTTACATCTATAAGCCAAAATTATATTTCCACTTACAGAAAAATATTTAGCATCTATAGCATCTATTAATTTTTTATATTCATCCTTATATATATCTTTATAATTTCCAAACGCATAAATATATAGATTATCAAAGTTATTTCCGCCAATTATAGATGCAAGTATAGGTGTTATAGTTTCTTCATCAAATAAAACTATACTTATATTATCATTTAAAGCAATATCTTTATTTTCATTAAATATATCTTCATTAGGTTCAAATATTAGTACTTTATTATTACTACATAATATTTTTTCTAATTTCTTCAAATATTCTCCAGTATCTAATCCAAAAAGGATTATAAATGAATCAAATTTAAGATCATCTAAATTATCAATTAATTTATCAATATCTTTTTTATAATTTATATTATCTGCTAAATAATATTTAGAATCACTTTTTTCAATTTTATATAGATAATATCCATCTAAAGATTTAATTTTTTTCATTTATTTCCCCCTAAATTCACAGAAAGATACAGTATAAAAATACTGTATCTCTGACTTTTTATTTACATTAATTAATTATTAATTCTTTATATTAAATTATTTTTAGCCATGTGCATAGAATTTAAGAGTTAATGCTGTTCCAGTATTGACAGTTA
Organism: Clostridium sp. ZBS2; assembly: GCF_023845855.1. Lineage (NCBI taxonomy): Bacteria > Bacillati > Bacillota > Clostridia > Eubacteriales > Clostridiaceae > Clostridium > Clostridium sp. ZBS2. The sequence goes on along the minus strand of NZ_JAMQIF010000019.1, from coordinate 366,447 downwards.
CACCATATTTACCAGTACTATCTGTAAATGTTTGTATATCAGCATTACCTATTGAACCTGCTGTAGTTCCATACCAACCTAAAACTGTACCACTCTTTAAAACAATTGGAGCTGAAACCACTACTTCACCTGATATATGCATACTTTTACCTGTAGCTAGTCCATTGATTAATACTAAATTCCAAGCAGTAGTTCCAACTGCTTGTGCTAATTTATTTCCATTATATCTAGTAATAGTAGCAGCACTTATAACGGTTCCCAATGGTTTATAAGTTGACATATAAAATTCCTCCCCGAACGCTATTCTTTTGTGATTATTTAATTTATAATATATATTTTAATAAGTTACTATAATCTATTAGTCATAGCAGCCTAATCTTAATATATTTGATCTAATATATTATATGCTTTACTTTTTTATAAGTGATTATACACTTAAATATTTTATTCATATATGGCTCCATATGCTTTAAGTTCATAAGAAATTTCTAAATATCTAGGGACTGATATTCCATAAATCCCCTGTTCATCACTAAAAGTTACTCCCACATACTTTTTTTTAGTTGGTGAATATCTTGTGTCAATTGAAAAAACCTTTATTGCAGCATAAGGCAAGGGAACTTTGTAAGGACTTATAACTTTTCCAGTAATTAATATATAATCATTTTTAGGAAAAGTAGAGTCTATATTTACTCTGTTGCAATGCATAAGTTTTTTTCCACATAATATTTCCCTTACAACGGCGCACATTTTTATCATCCCCTAATATAATAATTCTTAAAATTTAGTAATATCTGTAATACACTTAAGAGATATAAAGTAAACTATTTTTATTATCTTTTTATAAAATATATTTTTATATAATCAGACCTTTTACTCCTTATATTGAAGAAAAAGCTCTGCATTTTTCTTATTTTTAGATTGCCATTTATTCATTAAATAATCATATACTTCTTTGTTATGAATTCTTTTACCAATGTAAAAATCACTAATATCTTTACAAAAACTTTTTTTAAATTTATATAAACTGTCACCTTGGCTATTAGTTAATCCTCCACCAAAATGGAATTTAGAGAAACCACTATTTTTAGCATATTCGATAGCTGTCCATAACAATAAATTATTAGGACAATATTTTAAATACTCCTTTAAGCTACCAGATAAGTGATAATGGAAAATTTCATCACCTTGTAAAAAGATCCCACTAGCTACTGTAATGTCATTTAATTTAACATTAATGCATACATGCTCTAATTTATTTAAATCATCAAAATATTTATCATTGAAATAATAATTTTTTCCTGCATTTAATCTATCCATAGTTTCTATATAAACCTTTTTAAACTCATTTAAATCAAAACTAAATTCCGTAACAAGTCCTGATTTTTTAGCCTTTCTTATAACGTTTCTATTTTTTGATATAATATCTTGGCTCCATATGTCATCAATGGATTTATTTAAATTAATATAAGTTGTTGTCCTGTTATGACATACTTTAATATCATCTATAAATATAGTATGATTATCTATCAACGGATGAAACCTAATGAACTCTGCTATAACATTATTTTTTTTGCAAAAATTTCTAAATGCGTCTTCAAAATCACTAAGAAATTCTGAACCATTAGTATTTGCTAATGGTCCACCATATCCATAAGCAGTTTCTATATCATAATATTCATTTTTTAAGTTATATCCTTTAATTTTACTCATTATAAATGGATATATTGCTAGATTATCTTTTTCTTCATAAACAAATAGTTTTGCTAATTTATCCTTACCATTTTCATAGAGATTATAATATTCACTTTTGAAATATATATCTCTAAAAGATAAAGGTAATTTATTAATATAGTTATCCCATTTCTGAGATGAACTATCTAAAATTTTAATCATTACATCACCTCCTTTTATATGTATCATCAAATTCAATTAAATTTTGAGAATATTTAATAAGTATTCTCGCATTTACTACTCATCTCATTTTTTTATAAAGAACAGGCTAACATTGAATTATACTTACTTTAAATTTCATTTTTATCTCTCATAATAATAAAGAAAATTTTTTATATCGTCTCAAATTACTACTTATTTTAAAATATCTTTTAAAGAATTAACTAAAACATCCATATCTTGAGTTTCATATCTCCAGTCAATTTGTAGACTTAAAATTCTTTTAGAAATACTTAAAGACTCTTTAAATTCATTTATCCATGGTTCCTTTGATAACTTCCAATGAACTGGTATATATATATTACGTTTCATAAGTTGTTTTTTTATATAATCTCGGTTTTCTATTAAAATTGGAAAAACTAAAGGTGTGTTATCATATAAATTTTCTGAATGATTTAAAAAAGTAATTTCTTTTATATTTTTAAGATTTTTAAAAATATATTTATAATTTTCACTTCTTTTATCAATCAATTTATTTACTGGAAAATAATTTAAATATTCTTTGTGTTTTGAATTAATTTTAAATATATCTTTTCTTTCATAGTATACTTTATGAGCCATGTCGAATAAATGTAAATAATCATTTTCATTTCCTATGCCTTCTAATATAAACTTTGTTTTTATATCTCTTGCATTTTCCATTAATTTAAAATAGTCATCATTTGCTTCTCTATATTTTAATGAATCATTTATTTTTTTGAATTCTACTAATTTATCACTTTTATTTAATGCCTTAATATTATTTAAAATTCTATCTTTATTAAATAAAACTAATGATCCATCTATAGGAAGAAATTTTCTATAACTATTAAATACATAATCTCCAATAAACTTATCTTGCCACTTAATCCAAAACTTTTGTACAGCATCTTCAATTATTAAAATCTTTTTTGATTGTAAATTTTTTAAAAACTTCCTTGTACTTTCACTATGATAAAATCCAAAATAATCAATAAAAAATACTGCTTTTATATTATATTTACTTATTAAGTTTTCTATAGATTCCATATTAATTGATAAATCTCTATTTATATTATAAAATTTATATTTAATATTTAGTTTTTCTGTTAATTTCACAATTGTTGGACATAAGTAAGAAGGAAGTGCAATTACTTCACCATATTTAAAAGAAATTTCATTTAAAATAAACCTTATTGCACTATCCCCTCCACTTAAAAGTAGTCCTTGGCTTTCAATATCATTAAAAATATTTTTATCTTGAAATTTATCTTCAAACCAAAATTCCCCACCAATTGGATATTTTAAATTTCTAATCATGTGATACATCCTTATTTTTCATTATTATTTCAGCTATTTTAAAATCAATTTCAGTATCTATATCAATAGAAGATTCTCTATCCATTACATATCCAGTTAAATTCTCTACTTCAAAGGTTTTTTCTCTTTTTAATGCTTCTGTTTTAGCTAAATAAATTGCACCATTATATCTATAAATATTGGGTAAGTCCTGCCTCCTTGTAATATTTTTACCTTCCTCAAGAAAATACTTAAGACTTTCATTTTTAAAAATATTTGTCCAGTAAGGATTAACTTCTGACTTACAAATTGATATAATCCCGTGAAACTTACTTTTAACTAGTTTTTCTATTGCCTCATCAATATGCTGTTCATTTCTAAGTGGAGATGTACATTGAAGCAATAAAACATACTCTGGAAAATAACCTTCATATTTTTCAAGATAATCAAGCATATGAAATACACTATCTATTGTTAACGACTTGTCCTTTGCTAAACTGCTAGGTCTTAAATATGGCACTTCTGATCCATATTTTTCAGCGATGTCTGCAATTTCCTTGTCATCAGTACTTACAACAACTCTTGTAACAAATTTACTATTTTTACTTGCTAAAATCGTGTGAGCTATTAATGGTTTTCCATTTAAATTTAATATATTTTTTTTAGGTAGTCCCTTTGACCCACCTCTAGCTGGAATAATAGCTAATATCTCCGTTTTCATAAATTCTCCTTCTTTTAAATATTCAACTCATTTTTTCAATGCTTGTACAACAGTATCTATATCATCTTTTTTTAAGTTAGTACTACATGGAATATTTATTATTTTATCTATATAATATTTAGCTTTTTTAACATCATAAGCTTCATATTTTGTATAAGGTTTTTGGTCTTGTATAAGGTCCCAAATTGGTCTACTTTGAATACCTTTTGATAATAAATATTTAATTAAATCATCTCTTTTAAGTGGATATTCATCTCCTATAACTAAAGAATAAAACCAATAATTAGGTTCAATATCATCACTAAATTTTAGTAATGATAATCCTTTTATTTTTTCTATATTACTTTTATAATACTCATAATTTTCCTTCTTTACACTTATGAACTTGTCTAATTGCTCAAGTTGACCAATTCCTAAAGCCCCTTGTAAATTAGTCATTCTATAGTTATATCCTATTTCATTATGGATATAATACAAAGTATCATCCTTTGCTTGAGTCGATAGATATTTAGCTTTAGCTAATAACTTATCATCCTTTGCTACAATCATCCCACCACCACCAGTTGTTATAATCTTATTTCCATTGAATGAATATACTCCAAAATCTCCTATTGTACCTGCATATTTTCCTTGGTATAATCCACTTGTAAATTTAGATCCCAAAGCTTCTGTAGCATCTTCAACAACTTTTAAATTATACTTATTTGCAATGTACACTATCTTATGCATATCAGCAATATTTCCAAAAACATGAACTACCAAAATAGCTTTAATGTGTCTTTTAGATTTATTATTAATTAAATTTCCATTAACTAGTTTGCATTCTTCTTTGCAAAATCTTTCAAGCTTTTCTACATCAATAGTTAAACTGTCATCACAATCCATGAATATAGGATTTGCACCAATATATTTAACTGGATTTACGGCTGCAATGAAGGTAAGTGTTGGCACAATAACTTCATCACCTTCACATACTCCACTAAGAATAAGTGATAAATGTAATCCTGCTGTACCACTTTGACAAGCTACAGCACTGTTAACATTTAAGTACTTAGCTATTTCTTCTTCAAACTTATTTATATATTTACCGCCAGTTGAAACCCATTCTTCATCTATAGCATCTAAAACATATTTTTTTTCATTTCCCTTTAAATTAGGAACTGATAAAGGTATAAATTTTTTCATAAAGTTATCTCCTTTTAATAAAACTCTTTATTTTTACAACCTAGTATTTAAATTAAAAATTCAAACAATATAAAACTCTAAAGATTATATATATCAGATTTATATCTAACTAAATTTTCTGGCACTCTAAACCAATCTATAGTTTCTTTTATTCCTTCTGCAAAAGTAAATTTAGGTTCCCAATTAGTTAATTTTTTGATTTTCTCATTAGAACCCAATAATCTGTTAACTTCACTTTTTTCTGGTCTTAATCTTTCCTCATCACATATAATTGTAGCGTCTTTGTTTATCTGCCTTATAATCTCACTTGCAAGATCTTTTATTGAAATTTCCTTAGAAGTTGCAATATTTATTTCTTCTCCTATAGTTTTTTCAGACTTAGAAATTTCAAGAAAACCATTTGCTGTATCTTTTACATAATTAAAATCCCTAGTTGGTGTTAATGATCCTAATTTAATTTGTTTTTCACCACATAATAATTGCGTTATTATTGTAGGGATTACAGCTCTTGCTGATTGCCTTGGACCATATGTGTTAAATGGCCTCACTATAGTTAAAGGTAAATTAAAACTCCTATAAAAAGATTCTGCAATTCTATCAGCGCCTATCTTTGTTGCTGAATAAGGAGATTGTCCTTGAAAAGGATGATTTTCATCTATTGGTACGTATTTAGCAGTACCATAAACTTCAGAGGTTGAAGTAATTAATATTCTCTTTGTATTTAACTCTCTAGATGCTTGAAGAACATTTAAAGTTCCCTTTATATTTGTATCTACATATGAATCAGGTGAGTGATAACTAAACGGAATGGCTATTAAAGCAGCTAAATGAAAAACTTCATCTATTCCATTCATTGCTTCTCTAACACCATTTGGATCTCTTATATCACCTGAAAATATATCAATTTTACTTTTTTTATTATTATCTAATGAGTCAAGCCATCCCCATGAATTAAAAGAATTATAATAAACAAAGGCTCTAACATCATAACCTTCATCTAATAAAATCTCACACAAATGACTCCCAATAAACCCATCAGCTCCAGTAACTAGTACTTTTTTTTGCATGAAAAATCCCTGCTTTCCTACTAAATGTAAATTTTTGGACCCCAGGGGTCACAATATATAATATTCATTTAAATAATGTACAGTTCATAATATATAAAACAAGTGCCTTTAAAATATTTTTTATTTTAAGGCACTTGTTATTATTTCTTGTAATTCATCATATAAAACTATGAAAATCAACTTAAATCTTACTTAATAAGAAGATAATTCCTTATGAATAAATATTATCGTGTTTTTTGATATTTTATGCTCGTTTTTGACAGCTTTTTTACTTAAACGCTCTATTTTGTTGATTGTTTTTTAATTCCTTTAATTTTTTTAATGGATTTTTATGAAGAAATTCTGTATAATAGTAAAAAATACAATTCGAAAGGACAAAATTTTTATGGAATTAATAGGAATTTTAATAATTATAGTAGGTTTTGCACTAAAGTTAGACACAATCGCTGTAGTAGTTTCATCTGGTATTATAACTGGATTAGTTTCTGGAATGAGTATTACAGAAATACTTACTACTTTAGGTGATGCATTTATAAACAATAGAACAACTTGTCTATTTATGCTTACTATACCTGTAATAGGTTTATGTGAAAGATATGGATTGAAAGCAAAAGCTATAATGCTTATTCAAAAGGCAAAAGGACTATCAACTGGAATTCTTTTAAGTGGATATACTTTTATAAGAGAAGCAACAATTGCAATGGGAGTTACACTTGGTGGGCATCCTCAATTTGTTAGACCACTTATTAGTCCAATGGCAGAAGGTGCTTCAATTGCTAAATATAAAGATTTAGATGAAAAAGATTTAGATAAAATCAAAGCTTACTCAGCAGCTTCTGATAATATTGGGAATTTCTTTGGACAAAATGTATTCATGGCTAATTCTGGAGTACTTTTAATAGCTAGTACTTTGGAAACTCTAGGTTTAAATGTTGATACACTTCAAATCGCTAAAGCATCTATACCAGTTGCAATAGTTGCATTTATTTTGTGTATAGTACAAAACTATCTTTTAGATAGAAGCCTAAAGAGAAAATATAGTTCTAAAAATCAATAATTATGGAGGACATGCTAAATGGATATTAAACAAATTTCTAATATATTACTAGAAATATTTTATATCATATTAGGTCTATATATGGCCATTACGATGATATTTACTTTAAAAGACAAAACTCATAAAACTAGAATTGGTACTGCTCTATTCTGGGGAATAATATCTATAATTTTTATATTTGGTAAAATAATACCATCTATTGTTACTGGTATTCTTATTGTAGTAATTGCTTTATTATCAGCATTCAAGCAAATTAATATTGGTACATTAAAGCAATTGGATAGTACCTTTACTAATTTAAAAGCAGAACAATTAGGATTAAAAATATTTGTACCATCATTAACAATTGCTATAATTGCAATGATTATTGCTTCATTTACTCCTTTATCAGGAACAGTTGCTATAGGTATATCAGCTACTTCTGCTTTACTTATTACATTTATTCTTACTAAAGCTAAACCTATGGAATTTGTTGAAGATAGTAATAGAATGTTCCAATCAGTAGGTGTGTTTGCAATATTACCTCAACTTTTAGCTTCTTTAGGTGCTTTATTTACTGTTGCTGGAGTTGGTGATATAATATCTAACATTATTTCTGGAGTTATACCTCAAAGTAATCCTTTAGCTGGAGTTATTGCTTATTGCTTAGGTATGGCTATATTTACAGCAATAATGGGAAATGGATTTGCAGCATTTTCAGTTATAACTGTTGGAATTGGTGTTCCTTTTGTATTTGCTCAAGGTGGAGATCCTGTAATATGTTCAGCACTTGCTTTAACAGCAGGATTCTGTGGAACATTATTAACTCCAATGGCTGCTAACTTCAATATGTTACCAGCTGCATTATTAGAAATAAAAGATACAAATGCAGTAATAAAAGCTCAAGCACCATTATCTTTAATTTTATTATTAGTACATATAGTTCTTATGTATACATTAGGATTTTAAATAATGACTATTTTTTACATAGTACTGATATATTCATAAGCAAATCTGGACTAAGTAATTGGGGCTTTGCTTATTAAATATAGTCTTAAAACACAATATAGTAGATTGATATTGCATATATCAAGGCATTACTAGAACCTAGCTACAAATTAACATTATATTAAAAAGGACGTGAATTTAAATGAAAGTTTTAATAACTGGATTTGATCCATTTGGTGGAGAAAGTATAAACCCAGCATTAGAGGCTGTAAAAAAGCTTCCAAATACAATAAGCAATGCTGAAATAATAAAATTAGAAATTCCTACTGTTTTTAAAAAATCATTAGAAAAAATAGAAGAGAATATATTAGCTCATAAACCTGATATAGTAATCTCAATAGGGCAAGCTGGAGGTCGTTTCGGAATTACACCAGAAAGAGTTGCAATAAACATTGATGATGCTAGAATCGAAGATAACGAAAAAAATCAACCAATAGATTTAAAAGTATTTGAAGATGGAGAAAATGCATATTTTGCTACTCTTCCAATAAAAGCTATGGTTAAAGAAATGCAAGAAGCTGGCATTCCTAGTTCAGTTTCAAACAGTGCTGGAACTTTTGTATGTAACCATGTTATGTATGGAGTATTATATATGATAAATAAAAAATATCCTAATATAAAGGGTGGCTTTATACATGTTCCATATATACCATCTCAAGTAGTTAATAAACCAAATATGCCTTCTATGTCAATTGAAGATATTTCTAAAGGATTAGAATTAAGTATTAAAGCAGCAGTTGAAAATAATGAAGATATAAAAACTGCCCAAGGAGAAATTTGCTAATGAGCAATATTAATATCTTCGTTTACGGTAGTTTAAGAGAAGGCTTTTTTAATTATAATAAGTATTTAGATGGTAAAGTAATTGAAGCTAAGCCTGCTCTACTTAAAGGAATGCATTTATATCATATGCCTTATAAAGGTTATCCTGCTATACTACCAGGTGATGGAAAAGTACTTGGTGAAATAATAAGCATTAAAGATTATAATAGTACACTTAAAGCTATTGATGATATGGAAGGCTTTATAAGTTCAGATAATCCTAATAATGAATATAATAAAATTCTTTTAGAGGTAGAACATTTAAACACTAAAACTAAAGAAAATTGTTATGTTTATTTTTATAATAAAGATATAGATTCAATATTTAGTGAAAAATCTATACATATTCCAGATGGCGATTGGAAAAATTATATGATAAATACAAATAAAAGTCACTCATAAAATGAGTGACTTTTATTTATTTTACTGTTTCTCTTTCTACTAAATAAGGTGATAAACTTATGTTCTCTTTTGTTTCCTCATCACTATTTATTGCTTTAAGCAATAATTTAAATGATTCTTCTCCCATTTTATATATTGGTTGAGCAATAGTTGTAAGCTCTGGTTCTATGAATGAACATATACGTATATTATCATAACCCAATATACTTATATCCTCTGGAACATTATATCCATTTCTAATTAAATACTTAATTCCACCTATTGCCATTACATCACTACTATAAAAAATGCAATCAACATTCTTATTCTTCTTGATTATCTTTTCAGTAGCTCTTATTCCTCCATTCATGGAAAAGTTCTCTTCTTCAATTATATCTTCATTTAAAATTTCTAATTTAGATGCAAATTCTTTAAAATAATCAAGACGTGTATCTACTCCATGTCTTATTCCACCTACAAATGCTAGATTTTTCTTTGATTTACCAATTAAATACTCAATTCCAAGTTTTATTCCTTGTTTATTATTACAATGTACTACATTGTACTTTTCCTTATATTTAACTTTTCTATCCACAACAACAAATGGAACGTTATTTCTTATTAATAAGTCCAATGAATTAGTTCCATATTTGCTTGGAACTATTATAACTCCATCAACTAATTTACTTATTAGTAATTTTATATAATGTTCTTCCTTTTCTTCTCTATTTAATGTATTGCATAATATCATGCTAAATCCACAATCTTCTGCTTCAGTTTCTATAGCTTTAGCAATTTCTGAAAAAAAAGGATTTTCTATATCTGGAACAATGCATCCAATAGTATAACTTCTATTTGTACTTAACGTTCTTGCTAATGAATTTGGAATATAATTAAGATCTTTAGCAGCTTTTAAAATTTTATCTCTAGTTTCTTCTAAAACATTTATTTTCTTATTATTTAAGACCATGGACACAGTCGTCTTTGAAACATTTACTTGCTTAGCTATATCCATTATAGTAACTTTTTTCAAAATATCCCCTCCATAAATATCAGTTTTAATTAATTAAGCCCCCTATTAATTAAGTTTTATTTTTATTATTATAGCATACAGCTATAATTTTTCTAACCTAAAATATTAACAATAAAAGATCCCTACTAAATGTAGAGATCTTTTTAGTAGTTATATTTATTTTTTTAATACTTTTAAATCTGCTGGAACTTGTTTTTCTACAGTTTCACCATTTAAAATTTTACCTGCTTGCTCTACTGCAAGTTCTCCCATTAATGATGGTTGTTGAGCTATAGTGGCAGTCATTTCTCCAGCATTTACAGCTGTCTCTGCATCTACATTTCCATCAAAGCCAATAACTATAACATTTTTGTTAGCTGCTTTTAAAGCTTTTACAGCACCTAAAGCCATTTCATCATTATGAGCAAATACCACATCAAAATCTGGGGTTGCTTGAATTATGTTTTCCATTACTGATAGTCCTTTTTGTCTATCAAATTCAGCTGATTGACTTGCTACTACTTTTACATTATTTTTACCTGCTATTCCATCATTGAAACCTTTACCTCTGTCTCTTGTAGCTGATGCACCTGGTACACCTTGAAGTTCTACTACTTTAATAGTTTCTTTATCTTTTAAAGTTTCTAACATATATTCAGCTGCCATGTTTCCTCCCTTTACGTTATCAGAAGATATATGACACACAACTTCACCACCATTTGATTCTCTATCTAAAGTTATTACTGGTATCTTACTATCATTAGCAACTTGTATTGAATTTTTAACTGCATCACTATCTGTTGGATTTATCATTAATGCAGTTACACCTTGTTGCACTAAATCTTCAACATTTGATCTTTCTTTAGTAGAATCATTTTGTGAATCTAAAACTACTAGTTCATATCCCATTTCCTTAGCTTTCTTTTCTGCTCCTTCTTTCATTGAAACGAAAAACGGATTGTTTAATGTTGAAAGAACCATACCTAATTTCTTATCATTACTCTTTTGCGGTGAACACCCAATAAAGCTTCCCACCATTAATGCTCCAGCCATAGTAAGTGATAATAATTTTAAACTTCTTCTTTTCATCTTTAATTTCCTCCTCTTTCTCTTATAATTGTTTATATTTTTATATAATTGTTTATATTTTTTAAATATCTTATTTATTTTCTTCCCTTTTTGTCTAATAAGACAGCTACTAATATAACTATTCCTTTTATTATTAATTGGTAGAATGGTGATACATTAAGAAGGTTTAATCCATTATTTAAAACTCCTATAATTAATGCACCTATTATAGTACCCATTACACTTCCTTCTCCACCTGCAAGGCTGGTACCACCTATTACTACTGCAGCAATTGCATCTAATTCAAATCCTGAACCTGCATTTGGAGATGCTGACCCAATTCTACTAGTTATAATAACACCACTTACTGCAGCTGCTATTCCTGAAACTACATATACTAAAGTCTTTATTTTATCTGTATTTATACCTGAAAGTCTTGCTGAATCCTCATTTCCACCTAAAGCATATAAATATCTACCAAATCTTGTTTGAGTTAATACGTAATATGCTATTGCTACCATTATGGCTGTAATTATTACTGGTAGTGGTAATATTCCTAATTTAAAATTTCCTATAGCATTAAAACTTCCTGTTAATCCTGATATAGGATTTCCATTTGTGAACACATAAGTTACACCCCTAAATATAGTCATGGAAGCAAGTGTAACTATAAATGCTTGAATCTTTCCTTTTGAAATAAGCATTCCGTTGATAATTCCTACTACAATACCTACTACTACTGCAACTATAATTGCTAGGAATACGTTTCCACCGGAGTTAATAATTGATGCGGCTAAAGCACCACTAATAGCTAATGTTGATCCTACTGATAAGTCTATTCCTCCTGTTAATATTACAAATGTCATACCTATGGCAATTATTGCATTCACAGAAACCTGAGTTAATACATTCGTTATATTTGATACAGATAAAAATCTTGGAGTTAATATAGAAATAGCTATACATAATATGAAAAGCCCTATTAATGATTTATATTTTGATAAATTTTTATTTTTAATACTTTGCATAATTATCCCACCTTTTTTTTACTTTATACCTACAGCAAGCTTCATTACTGCTTCTTGATTGGCTTCATCTCTTGAAAGTTCTCCTGAAACTGCACCTTCTCTCATTACCATAATCCTATCACTTATACCTAATACTTCTGGTAAATCTGAAGAAATCATTATTATAGCTTTACCCATAGCTTTCAACTTATTTAATAATTCATATATTTCTTTCTTAGCACCTACATCAATACCTCTTGTAGGTTCATCAATAATTAAAACTTTAGGTGATAATAATAACCATTTTGCTAAAATAACCTTTTGTTGATTACCTCCACTTAAATTTTTTATTAGTTGTTCCGCATTTGGAGTTCTTATTCTTAGTTTTGTAATATACTCTTCAACATCTTTTTCTTCTAAAGATTTATTAACACGCTTTAAATTATTTTCATACATCTGTAGATTTCCTAGTGTCATGTTTTCAGCTACAGACATTCCTAAAATTAATCCTTCTTTCTTTCTATCTTCTGGTAAGTAGCATATTCCTTTATTTATAGCATCTTTTGGACATGTTATCTTTACCTTTTGACCATCTATAAATATTTCTCCACTTTGACTTTTAAAATCTCCAAATATTGTTTTTGCAAGTTCTGTTCTCCCTGCACCCATTAAACCTGCTACTCCAAGTATTTCACCAGCATTAACTTCAAAAGAAACATTTTTAACTTTTTTTTCGTAATTTAAATTTTTTACATTTAATATTGTTTCACCTTTTTCAACTTTCTTATATGGAAATTGATCCTCTATAGTTCTTCCTACCATCATTGCTATTAATTTATTATTATCAATATCAGCAACCTTAGCCTCACCAGCATACTTACCATCTCTAAGTACTGCTACTCTATCACACATTGCAAATATTTCTTCCATTCTATGAGATATATATATTATAGCTATATTTTTTTTCTTAAGATTATCAATTACATCAAATAATTTCTTAGTTTCTACGTCCGTAAGTGCAGTTGTTGGTTCATCCATTATAATTATACTTGAATTTTTAGTTAAAGCTTTTGCAATTTCTATCATTTGTTTTTCCCCTACATTGATATCTCTTACTAACGCTTCTGGGTCCACATTACATCCTATTTGGTCTAAGAATAATTTACTTCTTTCTATTAAAACCTTTTTATTTATCTTTCTTGTATATTGAGAAAATTTTTCATTCCCTAAAAAAATATTTTCTGCTACTGTTAAATTAGGAATAACACTTAACTCTTGATGTATTATAGCAACTCCCAATTTTTCAGCTTCCCTTATTCCCTTAATATTTACTTCTTCTCCTTCAATAAATATTTTTCCCTCATCTTTAGTATAAACTCCACTTAAGATTTTCATCAAAGTAGATTTTCCTGCTCCATTTTCTCCCATTAGAGCTGTTACTTCTCCACCATATGCTGTAACATTAACATTATCAAGCGCTTTTACTCCAGGGAACATTTTTGATATATTCTCCATCTTTAATTTAGGTTTCTTTGTTTCCATTAGAATTCCCCCTTCTTTAAAAAACAACTCCTGATTTTAAAATTATATTTGCATAAGGAGTTTGTTCTCCAGTTCTTACCACTGCTTTACATTCCTTTAACTTAAATTTTAATTCTTCATGAGAAATAAATGTTATTTTAGCATCACCTATTACTTCTTTTATTTCATTGTAAAGTTCTGGACTAATGTCCTCTGTTTCTTTAGCTAAAATCACCTCTTCTATTTGTAGTTCTAGTAATGTTGCTTTTAAAGTTTGAATAAATGTTGGGATACCTTTTATTAATGCTAAGTCTATTCTTTCACTTTCATCAGGTATTGGTAAACCACAATCTCCTATTGCAATCATATCTGTATGACCCATTTTTGAAATTACTGAACTTAAATTACTGTTTAATAATTCTGTTTTTCTCATTTGTTTTATTCCTCTCCGTAAACTTTAATTACTTCTTCTTTGTGTGGTATTGATGGTTGAGCACCTTCTTTTTGTACTGCTATTGAAGATACCCTATTGCCAAATTTAACTGCCTTAAGTAAGTTTTCTTTAGTTATTTCATTTGGATTTAATTTTGTACTTAATCCACCTATAAAGCTATCTCCTGCTGCTGTAGTATCTATTGCATTTACTTTATATGCAGGTACTAATTCACAAAAGTCTTTTCCTATTACTGCTGCACCTTTTGAACCCATTGTTATTATTACAGACTTAACTCCTTTATCCATAAAAACTTTTGCAGCTTTTTTTGCGTCTTCTAAATTTTTAACTTTTACACCAGTTAGAACTTCTGCTTCAGTTTCATTTGGAACTATAATATCTGTAACTGCTAAAAGTTCATCTTTTATTTTCTTTGCTGGTGCAGGATTTAATATTGTTATTTTTTCATTTTCTTTTGCATTTTTAAATGCTATTAAAGATATTTCTTCTGGTGTTTCAAACTGTGCAATTAAAATATCACTTTCTTTTATTCTATCCAATGTAGAATTTATCTCTATTTCACTAATACTCATATTTGAACCTGGATTAACAATAATTGAATTGTTGCCAGTATCTGATACCATTATCATTGCAGTTCCTGTTGCATTAGAATTATCTTCAAAAACGTAATCTATATTTATGTTATCATTTCTTAACTCTTCTCTTAATGTCCTACCATAATCATCTTTTCCAATTTTAGCTATCATGGAAACATGTGCACCACTTCTTTTTGCTGCTACTGCTTGATTAGCACCTTTACCACCTGGTATTTTCTCATATGATTTAGATAGTATTGTTTCTCCTGGCTTAGGCATATCTTTTATTTTCATAACTAAGTCCATATTCATACTTCCAAGTACACATATCTTATTCATATAAATTCCTCCATCACCTAATTAAATATTAGTTAACCGTTTCACTGAACCGATTAACCATAGTATAAACCATCTGTAAACGTTAATCAATAGTTTTTTAAATTTTTTTTATTTTTTTATTTTACCCAAATTTATGCTTCCTATTCTGATATTTATTTCTATTTGAAAATATTTTTCATTTGTTGTATAATTTATATATAAAAACATATTAATATAAATTTAAGGTGGTACATATATGAACGTTTATGCAATAACTTATTATTTAAAAGAAGACACACATTCATGTGGTTGTGAAGATCATCACGAAGAACATCATCACCATCATCATCGTGATGATTACGAAATAACTGGAAACATTAAAGCTTTAGGAGCTTGGGCACATTTAATGCCTACTAGTTTTCTAGTTAAATGTGAATTAACTGCAGATGAAATTTCAACAAAGCTTAAAGAATTTCTTCAAGATAAAGACATGCTTTTTGTTACAGAAGTAACTAAAGATAATGTTGCTTCTTTAACACCAGGCGTTGTTGAATGGATAAATCAATAAGATTTTAACTGAAAAAGGCATGTTCATTTTATTTTGAGCATGTCTTTTTCTTATTTGTATTACAATTCTTTAAACAATTTAACATATACTCTTACTTTAACTTTAATAATTCTAATTTCAAGTAGATGATGAATTCTTCTATTTTCTCTAATTTCTCTAATATTTTTATTAGATTCTTTAATTCTTCTTAATTTATAGTTTAAAATTTAATATTTTATTAGGTAAATGTTGGTTTAAGATTTTATTAAATGTTACGATAGATAAATGTACTATTTTATTAAATAACTATATTAGGAGGAAAATTTAAAATGAAAAAACTAAAGTTTAAAAGTATAAAACAGCAATTATTACTATGTTTTATATCTCTAATTGTAATTATGTGTACAGGCATAGCCTTAATTTCTATGTACATATCAAAAAAATCTGTAATTTCAACTGTTAATATCACCTTACCTGAAGTTGCTAAACAAGCAAGTTCTTCTGTAGAAAATGCAATTAATACTCAAACTAAAATTTTAGAAACTTTAGCTACTAATGAAAAGATAAAAAATGAAACTACACCAATAGAGGAAAAATTAGCACTGCTTTCAGAGATTTCAAAACAAAATGGCTATTTAAAGATGACTTTTGTAGATATTAATGGAAATGGATTTAATACTGATAATCAACCATTAAATATATCTGATAGGGACTACTTTAAAAAATCTCTTTCAGGCATAAGCACTGTATCTGATCCAATAATAAGTAAAGCTGATAATACTCTTATTGTTGTATACAGTGTACCTATAAAAAATAATGATACTATAGTTGGAGTTTTAACTGCTATTAGAGATGGTAATGAATTAAGCGGCTATACTGATAATATTAAATTTGGAAAAACAGGCACTGCATATATGATTAATAAAGAAGGAACTATAATTGCACATAATAATAAAGAACTAGTAATCAATAAAGATAATGACTTTGAAAATGTAAAAAGTGACCCTTTATTAGAATCTATAGTTAAAATAGAAAAAAAAATGGTTGAAGGTGAACTAGGCTCTGGAGAATATTCTTATAAAGATAAAAATAAATATGTTGGCTATTCTCCTATTAAAAGTACAGGTTGGTCTGTAGCTATAGTAGTTGAAAAAGATGAAATTTTAAGTCAACTAACTACTTTAAAACTAGTTATTGGCATAACATTAATTATCTTTGTTTTATTAGGTAGTTTTATGGTGCTACTTCTTTCATCATCAATTACAAAACCTATAAAATTATCAATGCAACAATTAAAATCTATATCTGAAGGTGATTTGACATTAAATATTTCAGAAAAACTTTTAGATAGAACTGATGAACTTGGAGAAATGGCAAAATCTATAGACACTATGAAAGTTTCTATGATTAGTATGATTAATAATATAAAATTAAGTTCCTCTAATATAGACACTCAAAGTGATACTTTATTAGTGTTATCAAATGAAATGTCAGCCTCAAGTAAAAACATTTCAATTGCTACTAATGATGTTGCTAAAGGAACAGTAGGTCAAGCTCAAGATTTAATAGATATTACTACTATATTACAAAATTTCAGTGCTAAATTAGATGATATGGTTAAAATAATAAGTGATATAGATTCAAATACAAGTAATATAAAATCTAAGTCTTATTCTAGCAATACAGATATGGAAACTGTTATTCAATCTGTAAATAATGTTAATAAAGCATTTAATGATTTAATTATAAAGATACAAAGTGTTGGTTCTAATGTTACAAAAATAAACGAAATAACTAATTTAATAAATAGCATATCTGAACAGACTAATCTTCTTGCATTAAACGCAGCTATTGAAGCAGCAAGAGCTGGTGAATCTGGTAGAGGTTTTTCTGTTGTAGCAGATGAAATAAGAAAACTTGCTGAACAAAGTAAAGAATCTTCATTAAGTATTTCTAGCTTAATATCAGAAATTTCTATAGATACAAATCTTATGATTAATACTACTGATACTATGAAAGATGAGCTTAAAATTCAAGAAAATAATATATATACTGCAATAAAATCTTTTGAAACAATTACAGTTGCAGTTGATGAGATTACCCCTAAAATTGAATTAGCTAATAATTCTGTTAATGATTTAAATGAAAATAAAGAAAATATTTTAATTAAAATAGAAACATCATCTTCAATTGCTGAAGAAGTTTCTGCTTCAGCTGAAGAAATATCGGCATCAACTGAAGAAATGAATAAATCTACTGATGAATTATCAAATTCTGTTGAATTATTAAATAATATGAGTACTGAAATGATTAACAATGTAAACAAATTTAAAATATAAAATTGAAAAACTCTAGATAATCTTATGTAAATGAAAAATTATATTAAAAAATGCCGTACTATTTATTTTATAGTACGGCATTTTAATTAATTATTTTTTCTTATTTTAAAATATATTTCTGGTGTATCCTCTTCTATAGTTCTAAATTCATACCCTTTTGATTTATAATAATCTATTATTTCTGGTAAAGCTGTACAAGTATTCTTTTGTAGATCTGTACAGTGCATAAGCAGTATTATAGTTGATAAATTTTCACTTTCGTTTATAGCTTTTCTATATAATTTGCATGGTGGAAGTTTTGGATTTAGACCATCTTCAGTATCTAAATTCCAATCATATATTTTAAAATTATTATCATGTAATTTTTTCAAATAACTTTTGCTTAAATGTTTATAACTTCCGCCTGGAAATCTAATTATGTTAGGTGAAACTCCAACCACTTTATTTATTTCATTACGACATTCAATCATTTCTTTTATAAAATTGTCCTCGTTGCAATAAATACATTTATACTTATGACTATATGTGTGAAGACCTATACCATGACCTTCATCATTAATCCTTTTTACAATATCTTCTTTGCCTTCAATTTGATTACCAATTAGAAAAAAAGTTGCTTTAACATCTTTTTCTTTTAACACATTTAAGACTCTTTCTGTTACTTTATAACTAGGCCCATCATCAAAAGTAAGATATATTATTTTCTTCTTATAATTATTGGTTTCTTCATTTGAATTAACATTAGTACTATCTATGTTAGCTCCTGTAGAAATACTTCTAAAATTTTGTTCAAATATAGAAATGATAAGAAGTATGTTTATAGCAATGAGCAAAAAATACTTCCACTTATTTTTCAATTTCTTTTCCTCCTTGTTATATTTAGTGTATTAAATTAAATCATAAAACAATTTATTTATAATATTTTTTGTAAATTAATTTTATTAATTATAAAATTCACTATATATTATCATTAACTTTTTAATAGTTTTTATTTGTAGTAATTTTTAACATCAATTAACAATTAAGATAAATATTCAATATTATTTGCATAATGTACTATAAATCTTCCTTATTACCTTGAACTATGTGGCCTAAAATTTTTGCATCAAAAAAAGATATACAATTATAAAAATTGCATATCTTTGAATAATAAATTAAATTTAAATATTAACTTCTTCTTTAAACTTTTCTAGTCCTATTCTTTCTATAAAGAATCCCAGCTTTTCTCCTGCTTCTGCATTTTCCTTATAATAATCAAATATGTTATCTACTATTTTTAATGCTTCTTCTTCACTCACATCTTTTACAATAACATCTGCAATTCTTGGATTATACCCTGCTGATCCACCTGCACATACTATAAATCCAGTTTTGTCTGCAATTACCCCAACATCTTTGCTATACACACTTCCACAAGCATTCCTACATCCTGCAACTCCAATTTTAGTTCTACAAGGCATTTCCATCCAAGTATACTTTTTAGAAAGTTTCATTCCTATTCCAATAGTATTATATTTTTCTCTTTTACAAAAACCAGCAGGACACATCTCAACATTTTTAACAGAATTAGCGCTTTTTACAGCAGGTTCCATGCCAAGTTCTTCCCATATCTTAGGTAAATCTTCTTTTTCTAAATTTGTTATTAATATTCTTTGTCCTGATGTTATTTTTAATACACCTCTATATTTTTTAGCTACATCTATTATTTTTTGCATAGTTTCTATAGTTACAAATCCACCTGGTATATGTGGAGTTATACTGTATGTTCTCTTTCCATTTCTTATTTTTTGAAGGTTCCCATAATCCATACTCTCACTCCTTACTTTCCCATATCTAATTTAGTTATATTATTTGCTACACTATATCTTTAAAACATATTCCTATAAACATAATAGGTATAATGATATATTTAATATTAATTAAGTGCTTTTAGCAAATCTTCAAGATTTAATCCATGAACATTAGCTGCATCTTCAAGGCTTTCTGATTGTGCTGATGGACATCCAATACATCCCATTCCAAAACTCATTAAAATTTCTGGTGCATTTTCTTTTATTCTTATTATTTCTCCTATTGTCATATCTTTAGTTATCATAATTTTTCTCCTCTTCATATTAAATTTATGTGATTTGTTTTTATTTTTAATTCGTATATTCTTATTTATATTTTGCAATACATTAATATCTAATACTCTTAATTTAAAATACAATACATTTTTAAATATTCTATATTTTACTTCGTAGCATTTAAATTACTTATTCTATGTAAATAATTATATAATAAAGTCTATATAAATTAAGTAACATATGTTACACAATATTTTATATTTGAGCTTTTTTTACTTTACTCTTCTTAAGTCTTTTAACTCAAATTAGTCCATATTAACACTTATAAAACGTATAATTTTAATAATTATGGATAAGCTAATATCGTAACATTTTTCTATAAAATATTATGAGCAAATTATAGAAGGAGGATTTATATGAAAAAGAAAACTCTTTACTCAAACAACAACATTGCTAATTCTGATCCTGCATCATCTAAATATGCTAAAAATGTAGATAATAAAAGTCATGAAGAAAGTCCTTAT
Organism: Clostridium sp. ZBS2; assembly: GCF_023845855.1. NCBI lineage: Bacteria > Bacillati > Bacillota > Clostridia > Eubacteriales > Clostridiaceae > Clostridium > Clostridium sp. ZBS2. The sequence continues at coordinate 345,586 of NZ_JAMQIF010000019.1, read as the reverse complement.
GGTGATAATGAACCCTCCCCTCGTACAACTTACAAATAAATTTTATACAAATTTTTAATCACTAATTTTACTGGCTTTTCGTTTGATATCTAGAGATATATTTATAAGTTTAAGATTTTTCATAGGATAATTTAATATCCTGTGAAAAATCTCTTTTCTAAATTTGCATGATAAACTTAAAATCCTCCTAAATCCATCTAATATATATCTTTTCTATTTATAAAGATATAAAAATAAAATTAATCCTGATCTATTGAAAAATATCCCAACCTGTACTATACTAAAAACAATTAATTATATTGTTTGATTTTTGCCGCCGGGTAAAAATGCTTTTACAAACATTCGTATTTCATACCATTAGGCCATTGAAGGTATGAAAATTCGAATGTTTTTTTATTTGGAGGGGTTAATTTATGAAAAAAAATTTTTTATATTTAAAATTTATGAAATTTATAACTTTAAATGTTCTTGGAATGATCGGTCTTTCTTGCTATATACTTGCTGATACCTATTTTATTTCAAATGGACTTGGTACAAATGGACTAGCAGCCCTTAATCTTGCTATTTCTGTATACAGCTTTATTCACGCTACTGGACTAATGATAGGTATTGGTGGTGCTACAAAATTTACAATACTAAAGACTCAAAGTGAACATAGCAAAGCAAATGAAGTTTTTACTCATTGTATAATCTTAGGTATTGTTATTGGAATTATTTTTGCCCTTACTGGGATCTTAGGTTCTGAATCCTTAAGTAAATTTCTAGGTGCAAATAAAGAAACATTTGCTATGACAAACACTTACCTGAAAACTATATTTTTGTTTTCACCATGTTTTATTTTGAATAATGTTTTAATTGCTTTTATACGTAATGATAATTCCCCAAAACTTGCAATGGGAGGAATGATCCTTGGAAGCCTTTCTAATATTATTCTTGATTATATTTTTATATTCCCACTAAACTTAGGAATGTTCGGAGCAGCCTTTGCAACAGGACTTGCTCCAATAATTAGTATAGTATTATTATCATTACATTTTGTTAAAAATAAAAATAATTTTTCCATTAAAAAATGTAAATTTGATTTAACAATATTTAAAAATATCATTAATCTTGGACTTTCTTCATTTGTAACAGAGATATCCTCTGGAATTGTGCTTATAACATTTAATATTGTCATTTTAAATATTGCAGGTAATATAGGTGTTGCAGCTTATGGAATTATAGCCAATTTAGCTCTTGTAGCAATAGGTATATTTACTGGAATAGCTCAAGGAGTGCAACCTCTTATTAGTAATAGCTATGGTAACAAAAATTTTCTACAGCTAAAACAACTATTAAAATATTCAATTACTTTATCACTTATAATTTCAGTGATAATTTATTTTACAATCAATCTATTTTCAAATGAATTAATTTCACTTTTTAATAGTGAAAATAACTCTCTATTAAAGACTTATGCAACAACAGGACTTTCACTATATTTTATTGGATTTATCTTTGTTGGAATTAATATTGTTATAATTTCATTTTTAAATTCTATTGAAAGTTCTAAAGTAGCATTTATTATCTCCTTAATAAGAGGCTTTATTGCTATTATTCCACTAGTGCTTATACTATCATCATTTTTGGGCTTAACTGGTGTATGGCTTGTATTTCCAAGTGTTGAAGCTGTAACTACTTTAATAGCTATAATTTTATTAAGACATTCAGGCATAACAATTGCTCAAAATAACGAAGTAACTGATATTTAGCAAATTCTTGATACTTTCCAAATGGACAAACTATTTCTATATATAAAATAATAAAAATAAATTTTAAGCAAATACTAATATTGAAAACTTTATTTAAGAAGGAGAGATAGTTTATGGCTAGTAGAACAGGCACAGTTAAATGGTTCAATGCTGAAAAAGGATATGGTTTTATTTCATGTGATGAGGGAGATGACGTTTTTGCACATCACTCACAAATTAAAGAAAATGGTCCTGAGAAAGACCTACATGAGGGTGAAAGTGTAACTTTTGATATACAAGATGGTGAAAAAGGTCCCATGGCAACAAATATACAAAAATTATAAATTACTTTAAGACTTGGCTCTGTTTTTGTAGAATGTTGATATATCTATAAGGGTAGATAGCTCTGTAAATAATTTTGTGTAAACTCAAAAAATGAACTCCTTCTTGGTAATAATTATGATAACAAATCATTACAAGAAGGAGTTTTTATGAGATATAATCTTCGTCAACCAATTACATAATCATTTGATGATACCTATATAGACTGTTCAGTAATTTTAGATTCATTACTTTTTTGAATATTCCTTATCTGCAATTTATCAATTAAAGATATTATAAATCCAATAATGCATCCTATTGCTGCAAGAAAATATACCCATCTCATGCCATATATAAATACATCTCCTCTGCCTTCAACATAACCCAATACTCTATATCCTATTTTATAACTCATTCTGTTATACAATACAGTAGTTGAAAATGAAACTCCGAAAACAAATCCTAAATTTCTAATAAGAGCATTTATTCCACCAGCTATTCCCAGTTTACTTTTTTCAACTGAAGACATTACTAAAGTATTATTAGGAGATTGGAAAATTCCATTACCTAAAGCTACTATAGATATAACACTAATAATTATTAGAAATGATGATTGCTCGTTTAAAGTTGTCATAGCAAATAAACCTATAGAACTTATAATAAGACCACTTAAAGTAAGTATCTTACTTCCTATTTTATCTGCTAAATATCCACTTAATGGAGCTATAACAGTTAAAACAATAGGATAACCCATCATAATAAACCCTGTTGTGCCTGGCGATAATTCCAATACATCTTGAAGGTAAAAAGGTTGTATTATATTTATACAACTAATTCCTACAAATGATAAAAAAGCACAAAATACATTGATAGAAAAAACTCTATTTTTAAATATTGATAAATCTACAAGTGGATCTTCTATTCTTAATTCTAATATAATAAATATAATAAAACTAACTAAAGCTATTATAAATGATAGAATTACTGTTATATGATTATAGCCAATCTTTTGTCCTGTAAGTAGTCCCTCAAATAATGAAACTATGCATATAAGAAAAAGTAAGGCTCCCTTATAATCTAAAGTTTGCTTTGTATTTATGTTTATTTTATCCTTAGGTAAATATTTCATTGCTGCTATAAAAGCTAATGTTCCTATTGGAACATTTATTAAAAATATGTACTCCCAGCTTACTATCGATATTATTAATCCTCCTAAAGGTGGTCCAAGTAAAGTTCCAAGTGCTACAAAGGTTCCAGAGATTCCAAGTGCTCTTCCTCTTTCATTCTTTGGAAACGTATGTGTTATAATTCCTTGACTTGTGGACATAGTCATAGCTGCACCTATTCCTTGAACAATTCTTGAAAATGTTAAAAAATTAAGCGTAGTTGATATTCCGCATAATAAAGAACCTAAAACAAATATTATAAATCCATATTTAAATACACTTGTTTTTCCTTTTATATCCCCTAATCTTCCAAATATAAGTATAGTTGCAGAAATCACTATAAGATATGTTGTAACCACTTGCTGTATACCAGCCATAGATGTTGAAAGATCCTTTGCCATAACAGGTAGTGCTACATTTATTATGCTACTATCAAGACATGCCATAAATGGTGACATAACTACTATGGCAAGGATTATCCAATTATTTTTGCTTATATTACTTTTTTCAGTTTTAGTCATACTTAATTTGTATCCCCTTCCTCATTTTATTCTTTAGTTTATTTAATACATACCATAAAGATATTATTTCCACTAAAAATTATAACATAAGACATATGAAAAAAAATAGTAGCTCAAAGCCAATGACACTTTAATATCATTAGCTTAATTGTAATTCTTTGATAATATTATTTATTTAATCAATTTATTTAATTTATATTAAAAATTCATTTAAATAGTAATTACGTTTTAATGTATAGATTTCTTTATATATCTTTTTACAGTACACTCAACACTTATATATGAGTAGGATTATTATTATCACCAATTAACTTATTCGTTTATATATTTACCACGAACTTCTTTTAAATTAACATTTTCTAATGAATCAGTTACTTCAATTGCAACTTCTGCTATATTATCTTTGAAAATAACATAAGTTCCTATTTTGTCTATCTTAAATTCAACATTTACAATATCTTTTTTGCCTATAAATGAAGTTACCTGCTCACCACTATCTACATTTAATATTATAAAATTACCATTGGGATTATCAAATGAGTTAAGATCTATAGATAGTTTTGTTTTTATTCCATTTTGTAATACTATTGCAAGTGGTTCAAAGTCATAACCTGTTCCCTTAATATTTAGACTTTGTATATCTCCTGAAATATTAGCTTTTTTAATTAATCTATCAGTAGAAATTTTGCTTAAATCATCACCATATATACTTGTTTTTTGTCGAGCTGTAGACTCTGTTGTTCCACCAGTACAGCAACTCATTCCACTACTTGGAGCTGGAACTGATGAATCTTTCTTAGAAGTGTCTACAGAATCAAGATTATCTGTTACTTTTATTACCCCTCTAATCATTCCCATCCAGCAGCTAAAGTTTATGTCACCATCATTTGGAGTAAATTCTATTATATTTTCACCAGACTTTAAAGTTTTTTGTATATTTAAAGATGGAACTACTATTGCATTATTACAAGAATTTATTTGACTTCCTGTAATAATCCATTTAACAGGTATACCTCTTTGAACATAAAAGGCATTAGGAGTATAACCACTATTATCAGCTGTCATCCTAATTACTTGAACTCCATTTTCAATGGTTGCTTTGCCTATATTAGATTGTGATGCTCTAACTTCAGTTCCTGAAAAATTTTGTGCTAATGTGTTAACATTAGGCATTCCAACACCTGCAAGTGCTAACCCTCTGTTCCCCATTATTAATCCAAGTATTACCACTAAAATTCCACTAAACTTTAAAAGTTGTTTTGTATAACCCTTACTTAAGAAACCTGATATAGCTCCAAATGCTAGCATCAAAGGAACTGTTCCTAAAGAAAACAAAAACATTGATATAGCTCCAGTTATAGCACTGCCAGTACCTAATGCATAAAGCTGCATTGTTTGAAGTGGTCCACAAGGCATTAATCCATTTAACATACCAACTAAAAATGATAATTTAGATTTATTTTTTATATTGCATGAAGACCATGGCAATTTAATATTAAATTTTCTAAATAAAGAGAAACCAGTCATATTTAATCCCATTATTACCATAAATAATCCTGCAAATATTTGAAGTCCAGCTTTTACATTAAGTGATAAGGATAATACAGAACCTAAAGCCCCTACAATACCACCTATGATGGTATATGATGTTACTCTTCCCGCATTATATAGAATTGAAGGCATTAAAATTTTAAATTTATTCTGCTTTTCATTTACAATACTATTTTTAGATAAGCTTTGTGTAAGCATTATACCCCCGCACATACCAACACAATGGATAGAAGTAAGCATGCCGACAATAAATAATACTACATAAGATGCATTGTTTAGCTTAGCACTCATATCAAAGCCGGTTGTTGAATTACCAAGGAGTAAAACAGCTGCAGCTACAACTAAAAAACCTGTAATTTTAATAGTGCTTGAATTTTTAGTACTATACCCTGCTTTATTAATAGCTTCATTTAATTGTTCTTTAGTACAAAGTACGTTATCATATTCAACAATTACTTGCTGAGAACTATAACTAGCCATTACATTTACAACGCCATCAACCTTCTTTAATGCTTTTTCTATTCTACTTTCACATGAAGTACATGTCATATTATAAACTTTAATTATTTCTCTTTTAATAGTCATACTATCTCACCTCTTATATAATTTTTATTTCACCAATATGTTTTAATTAAAATTCCATCTTATGAAATGAATTATAATAAAAAGTTATGAAGATTTTATGTTTATATTAAAAATAGCACAGATTTTTTCTGTGCTATTTTTGATAACTACTAAAATAAAATTTATATTTTTCTACTGATATTATACTATTTTATAATTTACTATGTGATTTCATTATTTTTCTTTATACATACTATAAATTTAGTTCCTATATTTTCTTTACTTTCTACATCAATAGTTGCAGCATGCAATGTTAGTATTTTCTTTACAATCGTAAGACCAACTCCGTTACCTTCAATTTTGTGTCTACTCTTATCTCCACGATACATCCTTTCAAAAACATATGGCAAGTCTTCTTTTTTAATACCAATACCATTGTCCTTAATTTCAATTCTAACAAAATTTATATCACTATTAACATTAACCCATACAGTTCCATTTACATAATTAAATTTAATTGCATTAGAAATAAGATTTATAAATACTTGTTTTAATTTATCATAATCACCTAATACTATAAGATTTTTGCTTTCATCTTCATTTATAAGTAATTCTATATTTTTTTTTGTTGCTGCAATTGAAAAGTCGTCTATTACTGTTAAAAGTAGTTGCTCTATATTAACTAAACCTAAATTGAGTGCTATTTCATCAGATTCAATTTGTTTTAGTTCATTTAAGTTATTTAAAAGCTTACCAAATCTCACTACTTCATCATTTAAGTTAATGAGCTTATCAATAGTTATAGGTATAATGCCATCTATCATTGCTTCTAAATTATTCTGAAGTACATTTAAAGGAGTTCTTATTTCATGAGATATATCTGCAATAAGCCTCTTTCTTAGTAAATCTTGACTATTTAACTTATCACCTAAAGAATTTATGCTCTCAGTTAAGTTTCTAATTTCTTCAATGCTACTTTTTATATTTGATTTTGAGTTATAATTTCCTTTTGATAAACTTACAGAAGTTTTTGCAACTGATTTTATAGGTTCAGAAAATTGCTTTGATAAAATTAAACTTATAACTGCTACTATTACTAAAGTTAATATACCACTAAATACAATCCCCTTATTAATCTGTCCCTTAAAACTTAGATCTTCTTGAGAAAGTAAAACAGGTGAGTATTGACCAACTATAATATATCCCACTGTTTTTTCATTAACATTTATATCAAAAGTGTTAGAAGTATAAATTCCTGTTTCTTCTTTACCGTTTATTGTCATATGATTTTTATATTGTATATCCTCATGATTCATCTGCCAAACAACTTTTTTATTTTCATCTAAAAGAGTTAAACAATAATTACTCATATATGCTTCGTGCATCATTTCTTCCCCTGAAGTTTTATTCCAATTACCATCACTTCTATAAACTTGTTGAAAATATTCTACCAATCTTGTGTTTCTTTTAGTTTGTATATCCTTCATGTATTTATTAAAAGTGTTTGTTATTGTCATATTTATAATTAAAGCTGATAAAAGTACTGAAACTATGGAACAAAAAATTAAAATAAAACTTAAGCGTTCTCTAACATTTTGTTTCATATTTCATCACCAAACTTATAACCAATTTTGGTAACAGTAATTATGTATCTTGGAGATTTACTGTCTTCTTCAATCTTTTTACGTAGATTCTTAATGTGTACATCAATAATTCTATCTGAGCCATCAAAATCAATACCGAATACTCTTTCTATTATAGCTTCTCTTGAAAATACTTTTCCTTTGTTTGAAGCTAAAACATATAATATATCAAACTCATTTGGAGTTAAACTTACTTCTTGCATATTTAATTTAACTACTCTTTTTTCATTATCTATTGTTAATTTACCATCATCAAGAAAAAGAATATTATCATTACTTTCACCAATTCTTCTAAACAAAGCATTTACACGTGCAGTAAGTTCTCTTGGACTCAATGGTTTTGTTAAATACTCATCTGCACCAATATTTAACCCCTCAATTTTATCACTTAATGTACTCTTAGCAGTTAACATAAAAATATATACATCTGATATTCTTCTAAGTATTTTACAAACTTCCTCTCCATCTATATCTGGTAGCATTAAATCTAAAATAACAAGATCAATTTTTTCTTTTCTAAAAATTTCAATTCCATCTAGTCCATTTTCTGTAGAATACACTCCATATCCTTCTTTTTCTAGGTATGCCTTTAAAACTTCTGATACACTTTTTTCATCTTCAATTATTAAAATGTTATTCATTACTATCACTCCATAAAGTTTTTATTAATATTACATTATCATAAACTTATAAATTTTATATGTAAATGATATATATTACATATAAATTCCTTTGCCAATGAATAACTCAATTGTTTGAGTATCAAATACATTCACCTCTTTAACGATTTTCCTATATTAAGCTACAATACTTTACTCTATAATATATGTAAATACATTTAAGATCTTATTAGCAGTTATAGTTCTTAGGTAAATAGAAAAATACCTGTAGAACAATAGAGTAAAAAGGAGCTACTTATGCTTAATAAAATTAAACATAAATAACCCCTCTAAAATAATAATATTACTTAATTAAATATTTGAGCTTTATATTATTCACCTTGCGGTGTATATATAACTTTATCATTACCATCTATTATTATAAGAGATTTTGCTGGTATTTTTTCTCCTTCAGCATTTACTTCATTATTTGAGAAATTACACACTACTTTTATACCATCTTCATATTGAGTCATTTGAACCAATTTATCATCTGATAATATTTTGTAATCAGTCATTTCTTTATTTATTACTTTTTTACTAAAATCTGACCAAACTTTGCTATGTTTAATTATTATTTCTTTGTGCTCTACCCATTCATTTTTATCTAAATGATATAATGGTGGTACATTATAAAGGACTTCATATAACATTCTATTTTCTATCTCATCTTTTATTTTTAGTGTTCCCCATCCCCACCAATGTGTTGTTATAACTGAATCATTATAAACTAATTTATATAATGGAATAGTATAAGTTGTATCTAAAAATATTTTTTTATATTTGTCCTTTAATGGAATTTGTTTTGAGAACATTTCTGGTACGCCATTAGTATTGGAATAATATCTGCCAACATAATATTCACTATCTTTATTTTTATTCATATCCTTATCCATCCAAGAAAATGATGGTGTTTCTATTCCCTGTGCAAAAGCTATATTTTTGCTTGCAAAATCATTTCCACCTTCAGTACCAACTACCATGTTGTACTCTTTTTGAAGATAATCCATTCTTTCAAGTCTTGCTTTTATATCTTCTTCTTCAGTTGTAATATGATTTGATGAATAATCATCAAAAATTTCTCCAGTTCCATCTGTATCTAGGAACCATGAATTAAATTGTAATCCTGTATTTAAAATTGATGTTACTCTTTCCTTTACACTAGGCATTGCTAAAGTTGGATTTAACTTTCTTCCTACACCTTGGAATCCTTCAATTTTCTTTCCATCCTTTTTGGCTACAGTAGCTTCCTCAAAAAGAGATTTATCATTAAATTTAGCTGTTATCCATTGTTCTTCCCCTGGTTTGTGAATTGAATGATATGAGTCATAAGTTCCTATTAAATATCCTGCTTTATTTGCACTTTCCACAAGTTCAGGCTTTATAAAACCTTCTTGCCAATCATCTAGTCCAAGCCACATATTATCTAACCCTGAATTTTTCATATCTTCTATTACATCAACAGTGTTAGCATCAGACCATTTTTCAATAGGTACTAAATCATCTGATAGTACACTTTTTAACAATCTTTTATTTAAATTTATAAGTTCTACTGAATTTAAGTTATCAATACCTTTGTCTACTAAAACTTTGCTTTCATTATCTAAATTAGTGAAAATTTCAGAATTATAGAACTCTTTTAATTGCAATATTTCATTAAAACCTTTAAGCATTCTATTTTTAGTATACTTATCTGTATAATCTAACTTTTGAAATTCATCAAAAGCTGTTGCAAGCTCACCCCCATCTAAAACTTTTGTATTCAATAAATTTTGTATCCAAAGTTTTATATTTTGAGGCATATTTTCTCTTAATCTATTCCACTTAATATTTTCTTCTGATATAACATTTCTGTCCCAAAAATACGCATGTGGTGCTCCATATAGTTTTTCAATATTTTTATTTTCTTTAGCTTTCTCTTCTAATGTTTTAAAGTTATCATTTTCAATTAAATAATTTTTATATGTTTTAGCGATATCTACAGGACTATTTTTAGTTAAGTAGACTCTAAAACCATATTCTTTATTTTTATTTATAGATGGGTATTCATGATTAAATGTAAACTTTATATTTTCTTTAGTATCAAAAGTAATATTGTTGTTATATGGATTTTTAATTATATATAATAACGAATAATCTTTCTTACTTGCTGCAAAAAACTGCATTGAAAAAGATTCTATAACTTTCATTTCAGATTCATTTAAATACTCTTTCCAAACTAAATCATTGCTTGGAATATACTTACCCTGATTTAGTGGAAGCATATAGCTTTCTCCGCTTACATTAGGCCAAGAAAATTTATTCTCCTCATCTTTAGTAGATTTTATAGAAATATCTAAGTAATTATTTTGTTTTTTAACATCAACATTTAAATTTTTCTCATCGTATTTCCATGACACTTCATCACCATTATTTTTCAGATCAGATACCTTCATATTTTCTAATGGTTCTGAAACTATTTCATTCACTCCATTTGATTCAACTTCAACCTTAAATGTTTCTGGATCTACTTTAAAAGTAAAATCTAAATCTTCTACCTTTGAATAAAGCTTATTATTAATTTTATCTTTGTTTATGCATCCCATTAAAACTGTTGTAGCGCATGATACCGCTAGTATTAAAGATATTACTCTTTTCATTATTATCACCTCTTAAACAAAATAGCTTAAGAATGTTACATGAATGTTACATAAAACTCAATACTATCACCTTTTAAATTAAATCCAAAATCAAAGTTATATTTTTCTAATATACTTTTTATTATTGATAAACCTAACCCTGTTCCCGATATGTTTTTATTCCTTGATTTTTCTAATACACAGAAAGGTTGCCATATTTCATTTAAATTATATTTTTCTCTGTCTTCTATACCATTTGATATGAAAAATTCTACTTTCCCTAAAGTTTCTAATAATTTTATTTCAATACTATTATTGCTAGTATATTTTATAGCATTAGTAATAAAATTATTTAATACTACCTCAATATCTTCTTCATCAGCATATATGATATATTCTTTCTTTTCATCAAAATTTAAATATAGTTTTATATCACTTTCTTTAAGAATAAGCTGATATTTTTTTATTATATCTTTAATATTTTTTCCTATGTCAAAAGTTGAATTATTCCTTAGTTTATTTTCTAATTTTGCCCAAAATAATAATTTTTCTATTAAATAATCCATTTCATCAATTTGCTCTTGTATTGTATTTATATATGTACCGTCATCTAATCCATCTTCTAATCCCTGACTGTATACTTTAATCAAAGCTAAAGGTGTTTTTAATTCATGAGATATATCTGAAATTAATTCCTTCAATCTTTTATTTTTTATATTAATTTCACTATGAGCTTTCTCTAGACTTTCACTCATGCTATTTATACTTATTGCAAGTTCTTCTATTTCATCATTAGTATGTATTTCTTCTTTTCTAAAATTCAACTCAGAAATATCCCTAGATAATTTTTTAAGATGCTCTAATGGATTTATTATTTTTTTTGATATTATGGCGCATAATATAATAATTATAATTATAGATAACATATTTAAGTATATGTTGAATTTATTTACACTGCTTATAGTCTCATCAATATAAGGGATGGATAATCCTATTGCAAATATATATGAATCTTTCTTTACAAATTTTGTTAACATCCTATATTTAGGTACGCCTTGATCATATATCTTATTAATGCTTCTATTATTTATATTATTTAGTGTTTCTTCAGTAACCCAAAATTTATTTAATTTAACCTTCTTTAAATTAAAATTTGAAATTAAATTTTCATTTATATTATTCAAATTATCATTTAAGTCTCCATATACGATGACAACACTGTTTTCTTGTTCTATTTTAGGTATATCATCAATTAGTACATCTATGTCTTCTGTTAATATTTGATTTTCTACACTATTTAAAATTTTACGTTTTTCAAATATATAATATTTTCCCACAAAGAATAAGTTTATTAATATAGAAATTATTAAAACTATAATCACAACTGAAGCTATGCTAACAGTAAGCTTTCTGCTTATCTTAATTTTCATCAACCTCCAAACTATAACCTATTCCTCTATATGTTTTTATATTATCTTCTCCTATTTTTGCCCTTAATCGCCTTATATGAGTATCCACTGTTCTATAATCTCCAATATAATCAATTCCCCACACTAAATCTATAAGTTTATCTCTCGATAAGATAATACCTTTATTTTTCATAAAAACTAAAAGAAGATCATATTCTATTTTAGTTAGTTTTAAAATTTCATCATTTTTATATACTTTTTGTTCATTAATATTTAATTTAATACCATTAACTATCATTTTTTCATTAAAATTCACAAGTTTTTTAGCTCTTAATAAAAGTATTCTTGGATCAAATGGTTTTTTTACATATTCATCTGCCCCACAATTTAATGCTTCTATTTCATCATCATTTTGAGATTTTGCAGTTAATATTAGTACCTTTGCAGTACTGTTTTCCTTTATATATCTGCAAGCTTCTATTCCACTAATTTTAGGCATCATCCAATCTAACACTGCTATATCTATCTTATTTAAATGAAATATTTCTAATGCCATTTCACCATCTTCTGCCACAAAAGTATTAAATCCTTCTCTTTTAAAATAAGCTTCTAGTATTTTAAGCATCTGCTTTTTATCATCTGCAATCAATATATTCAATCTATACCGCTCCTTTTTTGTGCATCATATACATTAATTATATCCTATTAAATAAAGAAATAGTTTTAATCCTTATCCTTAAAATAAAATTATAATTTAAGTTATCTACAAATTTTTCAATAATATAATTTCCTAAATAATAAAAAAATTAGCACCTCAGAAAAACATTCTGAAGTGCTTTTTGTAAATAAATTGTTTTATAAAATGGGCTAATTTTGAGAGGATAATTTATATGATATTAAACTACTATATAATTAGTAGGATAAAGCTTTAATAAATTTATTGGTTATTTTTTAGTTCTTGTCTTCCTGCTACATAAACAAATGGAAGATATATTAATACACTAATAACTAAACAAATAAGAGCTGTAACTCCACCCATAATTGAGTTAGTAGAGAATATTGCACCTAAAATTGGAGGTGTTGTCCATCCTGCCATAATTGAAACTTTTGGTACAAAGTGTATTGCTGTTAAACCATATGCTGTTAATGCAGATACTAATGGTGCTAACATAAATGGAATAAAGTACATTGGATTTAATATTATTGGCATACCAAAAATTATTGGTTCATTAATATTAAAACATCCTGGTGCTAAGCTTAAATTTGCAATCATCTTTTGTTGAGATCCTGATTTCTTTCCTAAAATATATATCGCTATAATTAATGCAATAGTAGCTCCTGATCCACCCATATTTACATATGAATCTAAAAATTGACTACTTACAATATATTTTGGTTCTACTCCTGAATTAATTGCTTCTGTATTTAAAACAAGCAATGGAAGTAGTAGCGCATTTATAATTGGTGCAAGTATATTAGAACCATGTAATCCAAAGAACCATAGTAATTGAGATACAAAAATTATAAGTAATACTCCACCTAAACTACCTGCAACACCTTGTAGTGGTTTTTGTAGTGCTAAGAATAATGCCTGATGAACATCTGGTATATTTATAACTATTAATAATTCCTTAACTCCAGCTGTTAAAGCTAAAACTATAATTGATGGCAATAAAGCTGCAAAAGATTTAGAAACTGCTGGTGGAACTCCCTCGGGCATCTTTATAATTAATTTAGGATTTCCTGATAACTTAACAAAAATTTCTGTAACAACTAATGCTACTATTATAGATATAAATAGTCCTTGAGCTCCTAAGAAAGTAAATGGTAATGCACCTTCAGCATTTGTTGCATATAAAAGCATTGCAGATCCTAATGATAATATACCTGCTGCTAATGGATCCTTATCATATCCTTTTGCCAAATGATAAGATATTGTAAATACTATTAATATTGACATAACACCAAAAGAACCATTAGAAATAGCTACACCCCAAGCTTTCCATCCCACTGGTAATAGCCAATCCAGAAAGTTTTGATACCATTTAAAACCTAAATTATTAAATAATACTGCAAATGCTCCTGCCATAATTAATGGTGTTATTGTTGCAAACCCATCACGTATTGCTACTAAATGCCTTTGAGCACCTATTTTAGCTGCGATAGGTACAAAATGCTCTTCCATCCAATCAAAAAATTTTTTCATAGACCTTTTCCTCCTTACTTAGGTATATTTTTTTATTCTTATAACTTTTAACCTTTTACTTCTCTAAAACAAAAACTTGTCCAAGGTTCTATATAATTTAATAAAAATACTTCTTCATCAACTACCTTTCCAACCACATTTGTTTTTCCACTATTTTTCATATCCTTTAATGCAACTTGAAGTTCACCTGCATATCTAGTGTATAAATCCGAATCTATTAATAAATCTCCTCTTTTTATATTTGGAGTATTAACTGCTGGAAAGCGCTTATCTTTATATTTAACTCTACTTTGCGTAGACCTTATCATGTATTCTGATACATCACCTCTATTGTAATGAAATTCTTCAAGAACTATCTTTTTATCAAGTTCTGTTGCAGTTTCATCAAATTCAATATTAAGCATTAATTTTTCTTTATTTATTTCACTTAATATCTTTAATTCCTGTTCTGATGCAAAAGAATTTGCTATTATTACATCATCTATAAGTCCTGTTGCTAAAAAATGTTTAGCTTGTACATCTATTGGTAAGTTTCTATGCATTTCTAAAGTACATAACCCTTCTGATACAGGCCAAGGTCCATACTTGGCTTCTTTAGAATTTACAAAGGCGGCTGTTCTTAATCCAAGTTCCTTAAATTGTTTTGAACACTTAATAAAATGTTCAAGTGAAAGACCTGTATATTTATGAGGATAGAAATTATGACATCCATATAGATTATCAATATTGGATTTGTAAGATAAAATATTATCTATATACTTAGTCCCATTGCTCATATTAAGTTCTATTTTTAATCCATACTCATTAAAACTCATGATAGATTCCTCTAATCCACTAAAGCCTAAATCTAGCCTTATTCCATCTAATCCAATATCTTTAAACACTTTTAGGTCATATATAGATGCCCCTAAACTTTTAAATACACTTGGATCTAAATCTGCAATCACCTCCATTTTTTCTTCTTTAGCTGCACATAACATAGTTTTGAAATCACTAATTACATCTTCAGTGTTTTTATCAGCTACAGAAATTAAGCATGTAAAGATTCTTTTAAATCCATATTTGCCAGCTAAATGTATATACTTCACAATTTCATTTATATCTGCATGATTAGGATAAACTGAAATCCCGAGTCCTATCATTCTTTCATCCCCCATTCCATATAATAAGCTCCTATTGTTGGAGATACTTCTTCATCTAATTAACTTTATTACTTATTTAGCTTATCATCAAATTTCTCATACATATCTATGAATTCAATAGCAAGAGATTTTACTGTCATGCTTGTCATCAAATGATCTTGAGCATGTACCATAAGCAATGACACCTCTATTTTTTCTCCACCAGCTTCTTTTTGTATTAAAGATGATTGAACATTATGAGCTTTTGACATTTCTTCATCAGCTTTTTCTATCAATTCCCTAGCTTTATTTAAATCTCCCTTTTTAGCACATTGAATTGCTTCCATTGAATAACTTCTAACTTCCCCACTATGAACTATAAGATTCATTATTATTTCTTCCATATAGTTTCTCCCCTTTTTTTGATTATTTATTATCTATAAGTTCTAAAGCCCTTGCTAGTACTTTCTTTCCATTCATTGTTCCATAATCAATAGTGTTTATAACTTCTACTGGCACATTCTTATCAGCTAGGCTTTTTTGAAATTGTTTTAATAAAAATCTAACTTGTGGCCCTAATAATAAAATATCAATATTATCTATATGATCTTTAACTTGTGCTTCTCCTGTTGCTTCTATACTACATTCAATTCCCTTCTCTTTTGCTGCTGCTTGCATTTTTGAAACTAATAAACTAGTAGACATTCCTGCACAACAAACTAACAATATCTTTTTCACTTAAAATCCTCCTTTAAATTTACAGTTTTATGTTACAGTTTTATATTACAGTTTTAAAACATATTCATTCTTGTTTATTATTTTTACCTTACACCTATATACTAAGCAATAACCATGCCAAAATTTATATTAAAGAAATTTTTCTTTAAAATCATGTTTTTCCTATGTTTATAGTCTATTCTCATATTGTAAAAATCTCAAAAAAAGTGTGTAAAATCAATTACACACTTTCTTATTTTTACACTCTATATAAAGTTAACTCCTTATATCACAATCTACAGTTAAGTTATAACTAATATTTACACTATATTTTCTACAACCATTCTAACTATATAAGCTAATTCATCATCACCAATTTCAATATTATAATTATTTTCTAAAATGCCTAAACTTTTTCTAATAATCAAAAACTCCTTTAAATACTTGTATCTATATTCTTCTAATTCATTAAACTTAGTCTGATTCATTCCATGTTTTAGTTTGTCTATAAGAAAGCTTATATGAATTAGAATTCCAATTTGTATATCATGTTGAATTTTAACATTCAAACTTTCTTCTATATCTCTTATAATATTTCTAATGTCACTAATTAAAGCCATACAATTAATTTCTGTTATTTCATTTTCTAATGCTTTTCTTACTTTTAAGAAATTACTCTCTATTTCAATTAAATCATCTAATTGCTTTACTCCATATTCCATAAAAACATCCTGTGCAGATACAAATGGTACTCCTTCAATAAATATATTTACAGTTCCAACCACAGCTAATATTATATATTTTTCTTTCAATGTACTTACCTTTTTTAAGAAATCTTCTTTATCTAATATATCAATAGAAATAATGCTAACCTTTTCTATATTTTTCAAACTACAACTTATTCTTGTTTTTATTCTTTCCGCTGCACCTTCTCCTGTAAAACAAGTTGTAATTATTATAAATTCTTTATGGCTACTATAATATTCCTTAGACATTTGTATTGAAGTTCTTCCTATTTCTTGACATGAACTATAAATAGCATCTAAGCTTCTTCCATTTATTGCTTTCCTTCCTGCCTCTATAACAGTTAATGTTGTTACCATGTCCACTGTCTTAACTTTAATACCTAATTCATCACTAATGATACTTCCAAAATTAATCAATGATCCCATATCCACCAATATTAATAATCCTTTTTTAGTATTCATTTCTTTAATTTTTTCTTTAGCCTTTTTAAACATAACCTCTGCCTTCATTGTTAACGGCATATCTAATGATTGTATATATTCTTCTCCTATAAGTGTATTAGCTACTTCAGTAATGCTGCTGGCCGTACTTCTTCCATGCATCATAACAAGGACACTAACTTTTTCTTCTACGTATTCACGAGCTTCGTCATCACATGCAGATAAAAACATAGTTACATATCCAATCTCATCTAAAGGAACATCTACATTAAATTCTTTTTCAATAATTTTAACTATCTCCATGGCTACATTGAATTCTTCTCTATATTGAACTCTAATAATATTAAGTTTAGGATGATATATCTTTTTTCCACAAGTAATTCTCTCAATACTCCCTTGTAAATGTAGTGAAAGTCCAAAATAAACTCTTTGATTAAATTCTCTGTTTAATCTTTTAGAAGCTATAGATAACATATTTTCAACAACTCTTATTATTTTTAATCCAACAATCTTAGAAATTTCTTCTTTTTTTAAATTTGTATTTATTGTATTTATATACTTTTTAAAATACTCTTCAAAATCAATATTTAAAATATTGTTAATACTTTCTTCATTAATTCCTTGATTCTTTAATAATTCTACCTTATTTTCTATAATTGAATAAAAGCTCTTATTTTTAACATTATTAGATTCACCAATTTCTAATTCAAAATTTCTTTGAAAATTATCTTTACTTGAAAATCTTAAAATATCAGTAATATTTTTAACTATAACCTCTATTTCTTCCCTATGTTCTTGAATTTTCATTATTCCTTTTTGAACTCTAGGCTGTAATTCTTTTTGATCTACTAAAATATAATTGCTCTTATTTATTTTATAATTTAAAAATGCCTTAGCACACGAAAGTTGAACATCACTTTTTAATTGTCCTATATTGTTAGGACAATCATATAGCAAAAAGGATATTATTGAATTTTTACTTACATATATGCTTTTACCAAGTCTTAATGATTCCGCTATTATAAATTCACTTAGCAGTTTATATCTTTCTTCTAGCATTCTCTCTCTAAGTGGTGGTAATACTATTGTCATTGGAATTCTTCTTGTAAATGTCTTTAATAAAAATGATTCAGGTGATTCTGTGGTTGCTGCTATAATTTGTACTTCTGCTCTTATTTTCTTTTCTGTATCACCTAAAGCTCTAAAATATCCTTTATCAATAAAAGTAAATAACATTTCTTGTCCTTGTGGAGATAATCTATGTATCTCATCCAAAAAAAATATTCCACCATCTGCTTTTTTTAATAAGCCTTCTTTATCACTATCAGCACCAGTAAATGCTCCTTTTTTTATTCCAAAGATTTGCCCAATAACTAATTGAGGGTTATCAGCATAATCTGCACAATTAAACCTGACAAATGGTGCATCATTCAATATCATATTAGACTCTTTTGCAAAGTAATACATAACTTCAGCAAATAATGATTTTCCAACACCAGTTTCACCTAATATTAAAGTGTGAAGTCCTCTAGGTGGATATAATATAGCTGCTTTTGCTTGTTGTATTGGCAATTTTAGTGAATGTTTTGAACCAACAAGCATCTCTAAACTATCTTTTTTATTAACTGTTCGCTCTTTACTATTTTCGCTTAAATTATTATTTTGTTTTATTTTTATACTACTATATACAACTGGTCTTCCATCCTTTTTATTTAATCTTTTATCTTTATACAGTTCATTTAGATATCTACTTACATTAGTACGATCTAATTTCATATATAAACTTAATTGAGTAGCTGTTACTCCTTTTTCACTTTTACTTTCAAGCTCTAGTAGTTTTTTCATAACCTCTTCTTTTCTAGTTATGTTAACCATTATAATCCCCCCTTCCTATATAAAAGTTAGTTTCTTAATATTAGACTTTATTTTAATATAATCCCTATATTAATACACAAAATTGAACAAAATACTTGACTTCATACATAAAAAACTATTCAAAATGTTTTTTATTCTGAATAGTTTTTCATTGTCAATTAAACAAAACATGTTATCTATAAGCTTTTATACAATCTAACTATGCTCTGTACTATACATAATCCTTACAGACTCATTGATAACAAATTTATAACCATTAGTTTTTATAAGCTCTATCTAAATATAATAATTATGCTTGTACTAAAATACCACTAGTTCTTAAAGTATAGCGTCTCCTTTAAATTGAGGTAAATACTTTTTATGTGCTAAAAGTAATTCATCTAATACTGTCTTTGCAACATTACCACTTGGAACTAATGGATTTATTATAAAAGCTTGTAATGCTTTATTATAATCACCACTAATTGCTGCTAAAATGGTTTCTTGTTCCATAGATTTCATTAATTGAAGCATTCCCCTTGATGATGCATCTAATTGTCCAAAACATATTGGTTCTGGACCATGTGATGTTATTATACTTGAAACTTCTGCAACAGAATCATATGGAAGATCTATAATTGCTCCTTTGTTTAAAGTGCTCACCACCATAATATTTCTTTTATCGTTAAATATTGAACTTATAACTTCACATGCTGAATCGCTATAATAAGCTCCACCTCTTTTAGTTAATTGTTCTGGTTTATAATCTAAATTAACATCTTTGTATAATTCAAACAATTCCTCTTCTGTTTTTTTAACAACCTCAGCTCTTGTTTCTCCCTTTGAAAAACCTTCCAGTTCTTCATTTAGCATATCATCTGTAGCATAATAGTAATTATGGTATGGACACGGTAATAATCCTAAATCTTTTATTTGTTCATATATAAATTTTGATTCTTTAATATTTGCTACTACCGCTTCATTATTTGAATTTTCATTAATTGGATTATATAATAATTCTATTAATTCTTTTGTTCTTTCATTTCCACAACTATCCCATACCCTATGATAGTGAAAATGATTTATTCCTCCAAACTTAAAAAATAAATCTTCTTCTTCAAGTTCTAATGCTTTACTATCTTGTTTTATACAATTGATTGGAACATTACATAATCCTATAGTTTTATTCCATTCTCCATATTTAATAGCTGCTTCAGTTATCATACCTGCTGGATTTGTAAAATTTATAAGCCATGCATTTGGACATAATTCTTTTATATCTTCAATTATTTCTAAAATAACTGGAATTGTCCTAAAGGCTTTAAACATACCACCTGCACCATTTGTTTCTTGTCCTATTAGTCCATGACTTAAAGGAATTCTTTCATCCTTTATTCTCGCATCCAAAAGGCCTACTCTAAATTGAGTTGTTACAAAGTCAGCATCCTTTAATGCCTCTCTTCTATTTAAAGTTAAATTAATTTTCCAATTTAATTTAGCTGCCTTAACCATTCTTTTAGCCATAGCACCAACAATTTCTAATTTTTCTTTTCCATCTTCAATATCTACAAGCCAAATTTCTTTAATCGGAAGTTCATTACTACGCTTTATAAAACCCTCAATTAATTCAGGAGTATAACTTGAACCCCCTCCAATAGTAACTATTTTTATTTCTTTTTTATCCATATTTTTAACCTCCATAAAAATTATTTGTTAAACAATATGAATATGTTTACACAATTGCTGAATTAGCATTTTAAAACATAAAATACTACTATTTATTTAAAATATTTTGTAAGGTATATTTTTAATCATTCATTAAATTCAGCAATCTTTTAGTAAAACTGTATGTATTATTAAAATTAATGTTTTTTTAATTTTATTTCTAACTTCATCAGGCAATTCACACTTTAATGTTCTTTCTAATAATCCCTTATTTTTTATTCCATTTGATATTAGATAGTCCTCTATGAAATTCACTTTTTTCTCTCTATTTGGAATTAACTGATATATAACATACCAATCCTCTAAAGAAGTTAATGGTATATTTACCCCATTTATATTCTTAAATTCTGAAATTGACTTATTATCAAAAGTATATTTAAATACTCCACCATTATAGTTAATGTTTAATCCAGCCATGACATCAATATCAATTCCATTCACAACATATTCATAAAAGTATTTTGTAGAATATGTCTTGGACTCTTTTTTTTCTTTCTTTTCACCAATACTTTTAAAAATTTTATCGACTCTTTCAATATCATTTGTGTCTACTAAAATATCAATATCATTAGGATGATCTGCAAGTCCATAACTATTTAATAAAATAGATGCTCCTACAGCCCACACTACTCCACTATCATTTAATTTTTCTCCTATGTAACTTAAAGTCTTAAAAATCATTGTCCACCTCATAAGTTGATTTTTTTATTGTTAATCTCTTATTATTATATTAATAATATCTTTTTATATATACAAAGCAAAGGAGTTATTGAAATAATAATACATAGCCATAATGCATATAAGTTTCTCCCCCTATGTATCTTAAATTCTTCTATATTATAATATCTTTTGTTAAATTATAACATATTTATCTGTTTGTGTTATAATTTAGCAAAAGATTAAATTTATATTTAGGAGTAATAATTATGAAATTTAATGCTACTTATATTAAACTTTCACGTGGTAATTTAATATAATAAAAAAAGAACTCCTTGCTTATAATGATTAAGCAAAGAATTTTTTTATCTGTATTAACTTAATTAAACTAATATTTATTTTTAGAATTTTAAATTAAATTTCCTATTTTATAAACTTCATATTAAAATACAAACATAATCTAAAATAGCAATCCTCTACTTATTAAAACTATAATAATTAGATGAATGGGATAAATTACATAAAACATCCATTTACTAAATTTATTACGCAAACCTAATTTTCCATTATACATAAGTATTAATATTATTGAAAATACCATCATCCATTGATAATCCCAAATAAATATTGATTCCATAAAATATTCTCCAAGACTTAATGATGATAAAATAGGTGATATACTAAATAGTATATATGCTATGGACATTAATATCTTCTTTTCTTTTAAGAAATAAAATATTAATGTCATTCCCAAACCATATACAGATGCTTCTGTAAAAATCATCAATATTCCAATTACCACACTACACAATATTCCAATCCAATAATCCTTACCTTCTTGTTTACACTTTTTAGTGTACTCTATCATATTCATAAGCGCTACTGCCAATCCTAATGATAAAAATATATTGTTATGGATATTAAATGTAATATCAACAAAAATCATTATAATTCCAAATACAAATAGTCTTTTCATATAACTAATTCTACTCTTAGTCTTAAAAAATCCTTCTACTATTAAATAAAAGAATACTGGTGCTGCAAGTTTTCCTAAATATCCAAACCATATAGGAATATTTACTCCACTTACTGGTCCCATATAAGTATAAATGTGATCTAATATCATAAATATTAAAGCTATTACTTTTAATTGAAATGAGTTAAACATAAATCATCTTCTCCTTTGTTATATTCTACATAAATTATTCTATACTAACTTAATAGAATCACATATTTAAATATCTTTCATTTACATTACATTTTTGTAAGATAAATTTCTATTAAATCTGCATATATTTCTATTAATTGCTCATATTCTAAAATATATCTTATTATCTTTGGATTTTAGTCATTGAATACCTGAAAGATGAATATATATTTAATAAATTATAATTAGAGAGGATTTATTATATTATGAGTAAACATTGTTTTAATTTTGATAATTTAACCGATAAGTTAGTTCACATTTTATATGTAGCAAAAGTAGAAAATGCTTTAGGATTAGTTATTGTTGAGTTAATAAACTATTATGGAGAAAATACTGTTAAAGACTGTATCAATATATGTAAAAGCCGATATCCTTATATATTTAATTAAATCTCTTCCTTATAATAAAATTAAATCCTCTCATATAATATATAAAAATTTGGGCTACATCTTAAAAATATGAAATATTCTTAAGATGTAGCCCGCATTCGTAATTTTAATTAATAACCTGCCATTTCATTATACACTTTTTAACTAACCACGTACAATAGTATATTTATAAAATATTTGCTTATTATAGTTATACAACAAAATTTTAAGTTGTATGGTAAATTTATGATTCAAGTTCTAATAATTTAAATGCTTTTTCTTCCTCTACTGGTTTAGAAAATAAAAATCCTTGAACATAATCTACATTCATTTTATTTAATTTTTCTAATTGTTCTTCAGTTTCTACCCCTTCAGCTACTATTGGTAAATTTAATGAATGAGCTGATGCAATAATTAATCTTAAAAGCTTTATATATTCTTTTTTTACATTCATTCCGCTAATAAAACTCTTATCTATCTTTATTAATGATAAAGGCATATTTACAATATAATTAAGAGATGAATAGCCTGTACCAAAATCATCTAAACTAATTATAATTCCCATATCCTTTAATTCTTTAATCTTCATTATATTTTCTTCTATATTTTTAACTAATATTGTTTCTGTTATTTCTATTCCAATACAATTAATAGATACACCAGTCTTATTAATTATTGATTTTACCTTTTTTATAAAATCTTTTTCCATTATTTGAATAGCAGATATATTTATTGAAACTACTATCTTCGCTTTTCTATTTACATTTATTTTTTTTGCAAATTTACAAGCTTCACGCATTATATAATAGCCCATATCTATTATTAAGTTTGTGCTTTCCATAACTTCTATTATTTTTATAACAGGAACACTAGCATATTTTTTACTTTGCCATCTAAATAACGCTTCAAATCCTTTTAGTTTTCTATCTATTGTATACTGTGGTTGATAAAATACCTTTACTTCATTTTTGGCTATTGCATACTTTAAATCTTTTTCTATATTTAAAGTTAAGTTTTTTTCTGCTTCTAATTCTTTAGTATATGTCATAAATCTATTTTTACCTAATTCTTTAGATTTGTACATTGCAAGGTCTACCTTTACAAGCAACCTATTTATATCTGATATATTATCTCCCATTGCAATACCTATACTAACAGAAAAATCATGCTCTTTATACAAACGTATTTTTTCTAATATTTTTTCAGCTTGATTACTTATAACATCTTCATTTTCTACATCTTTAAAAACAATCAAAAATTCATCTCCGCCAAATCTACATATAAAAGCATCGTTACAGATTTCCTTAAGTTCATTTGCTACATGTACAATTACTTTATCACCAAAGTTGTGACCATAATAATCATTAATATCTTTAAAGTTATCAATATCTATAAGCATCATACCTATTTTACTATAATCATTTTCATCTTTCATATAATCATATAATGCAGTTCTATTTGATATTTGAGTTAAAGCATCTGTAAAAGCTTGTTTCTTTATTTTTCTTTGTGCTTCTTTAATCTCTGTAATATCTATAAGAGCACTAGTGATACCAATAACCTTATTTCCTATATCAAAAACTGGAGTTTTATATATTTCTACATTTCTAATTTCACCTTTAATTTTAATATCAGACTCAAATTTTCTAGTCTCTTTGGATTCCATTACTTCATTATTTTCATCATGAATATTTTCTACAACATCTTCTCCAAAAAATTCATGTGGGACTTTTCCTATTAATTCATCTATGTTTACATTAAAATAATCTGAAAATTTATTGTTTCCATTAACGTATCTTGCTTTCGTATCAGTTAACCATACTGGAAATGGTAAATTATTCATGAGTATTTGTAATTTTGCATCTTTATTTTTTAAATCAGTAATATCTCTTGCAATACCTATAGTACCTATTACTTCATCAAATTCATTTAATACTGGTGCCTTATACATGTTAAATTGCTTAAATCCCTTCGCTCCAGGAATTATCTCATCAAAAACTACTTGTGTTCTTTTATTCATTACTTCTAAATCAAACTGTCTACACCTATCTCCTACCATTCCACTCCATACATAATGATCACCTTTGCCTTTTATTTGCTTCATGGTTTTTCCACTATGTTCCATGAATTCATTGTTTACCTTAATATAATTACTGTCTTTGTCCTTAAACCAAGCCATAAAAGGAGTGTTATTTAATAATGCATCAAACTGAATATCTTTTATCTTAGAATTTGTTTCTGCTTTCATTAACTTAATTTGATTACTAATTCTTAAATCTATTTCTTCAAAGCTAAATGGTTTTAATATATAATCATCTGCTCCAATTTTTATGTACTCTTTTAAACTCTCAATATTCTCTTTATCTATACATATTATAATTCCTAATTTAACTTTTAAAAATTCATTCTTTAGTTTTTTTATAGTTCTAATAACTTCTTCATTACCTACATTAGTGTCTATTATTATTAAATTTTCATCTAACTTAATAACTTCATCTATGCTTTCATGTATTGAAAATTCAAATTTATTATTTTTAGCTTTATTAGATACTTCTAAAAATTTTTTTGCATTACTAGAGATTATAACTAGTTGCCTTTTATCCATCCGTGAATTGCCTCCTAATATATCCTATAATCAGTAGTATAGCATAATGAAATAAAATATTCCTTAATATCTTGTTTTTTCTTACTCTATAATAAAAATATTGGCTATGTTTTATAGTAGAGTGTTGATATATACATAAGTAAAATGGACTGAGTAATTGAACTTCTCCTAACCAGTTATTTTTTGCTAATTACTTTGAAATTTTCTTTAATCTATTATATTGTTAATCTTTTCTGCTTCATATTCAGCATTATCATTTATTTCATTTGATATTGTAGATATTGAATTAGATATCTCACTAGTCTTATTTAATAAGATTGCATCCAATTTATCTGCTAACTCCCTACTTTCTAAAAACTTTTTATCTACTACTTCAATTAATTTTCTATTCCAGATAGTAATACAGTAAATTAAAATTGTGATTCCATTTAAAATAACAAAAAAATTTAACATATTTGAGTATGAAAAATTTTCCCCTAAAAGACTTCTAGGATTAAACAAAAATAAGATTGCAATGCATATATCTAAAACAAATGCATCTATAATTAATACTTTTTTACTAAAATATAATGCACCACATACAATACCTGCTTCAAAAACTAATGCATCCGATGCAGTAGTTTGTTCATTAAAGTTTGCAAATAAAAGATATCCAAAATTTGAGAGTATTATACTTAAGCTAAAAGATATAGCTTTTATGAAATCATTTATATTTGAAAAAAATATTATAATTGAAACTATTATTGTTATTATGAATGGTAATAAATCATTAATACGTAGTTTAAAATTAAGCATTGACATAGTAGTTAAACTCATAAGTAAACTTATAACAATTATAGTTATATAATTTACTTTATGTATAATTTTAATATCAAAACTCCAATCGTTTTCCATTTTAATACATCTCCTAATCAAATTAATTTCCAATTCCATTATATATTATCGATATTAATACATTTAACTTTAGTAATCGTTGTCATTTTTGTTTATATTTTGAATATATTAATACATTAATTTATTGAAATTAACAAAAATGCATACTAATTTACAGTATGCATTTTAACTTGTATTTAAAATATTAAATTTCTTTTTCACTAAATAAATGTTAACGTACTGCTTTCTCTCTATGTTTTTTAATTACTATCTATCTAGAAGAAAGTTTCTTTAAATTTTTACTTAATTCGCTAATTTCTTCTATAGATAAAGTCATTGAGTTAATTTTCTTGCTTTGCTCATTGATTGTTCTATCAATTTCTTCTGTAGATGCTGAATGTTCTTCAGTAATACTTCCTATCCCTTCAATCTCTATTTTTATAGGTATAAAATTATCCACTACATTTTTAATAAGAGTATGTTCTTCTCCTATATACTCATTCATTGTTTTAAAGTATTCTTCAATGTTATTGAAAGAACTACACACATCATTAACAACTTTAATTCCATCATCTGCTGAAGTGTTTCCTTCAGAAACCTTAACAACTGCATCATTAGTAATTAAATTTATTTCAGTAATTATTTCATAAATATTTTTTACTATCTTAGTACTTTGATCAGCAAGTTCTTTAACTTCTTCTGCAACTATAGCAAATCCCTTTCCATGTTCTCCAGCTCTAGCTGCTTCAATGCTTGCATTTAATGATAATAAATTAGTTTGAGATGAAATCTCATAAATACTATTAATTTCAGAATTTATTTTATCAATGCTATTTTTTAGAGTGTTAACTGTATCCAAAGATATTTCTACAGCTGATTTAATTGTCTCCATAGTACTATTCATAGAATTGATTTTTTCTGATCCATCTTTAACATTATCATTCATCTCATTTGCTATCATAGATATTGAATTAGATATGTCACTAGTTTTATTCAATGAATCAGTTGAGTTATTTATTCTTAAGTTTATATCTGACATACTCCTTACTATTTCTTGAACTCCAATATTTATTTGTTCCATAGACTCATTTATATCTTTACTAGTACCATTAACAAGTTTAATATCTTCAGAAAAATTTTCGATGTTACCATCTAAGTCATTAGTAACACTTTTAATATTTAATAACAGTTCATCTAATTTATCTATTAAATTTTTACTTTCTGAAGATTTTTTATTTGCTGCTTCAATAAGCTGTCCCCCCCAAATAGTAAGACAATAGATTAAAATTATAATTCCATTTAAAATTACAAAAAAATTTAGCATATTAGAATATGAAAAACTTTTTCCTAAAATACTTCCTGGATTAACCCAAAATAATATTGCAATACATATATCCAAAATAAGTGCATTAGTAACCAATAATTTTTTGCTAAAATATAATGCTGCACATACTATTCCTGCTACAAAAACTAATGTATCAGAAGCTATGGTTTGTTCATTAAAATTCGCAGATAAAAAATACCCAAAATTTGAAAGTATTATAGCTAAACTAAATGCTATAGCTTTTATCATATCCCTTATATTCGCAAAGTATATGATAGTTGAACCTATTAATATTATTATGAATGGTAATAAGTCTTCCATACTTACTTTAAAGTTAAGCATTGACATAGTAGTTACACTCATAAGTAAACATATAACAATTATAGTTATATAATTTACCTTATGTATCTTTTTTACATCGAACCCCCAGTTATTTCCCACCTTATACATCTCCTTCTTATATCTAGTGTACTAAAATTTTATAGTATCTTGTAAATTAGATTCTTTATTAAATTAAATTGCAATTTCATTATATATTATCGATATTAATCTATTTTGCTTTAATAAGATTTCAACATGTTGTTTAAAACTTCATATATATTAATGTATTAATTTATTCATATCAATAAAAAAAGATCTAGATTAAATCTAAATCTTAATTTTAAACACTATTTAACAATGCTTTATTCTATATTTATTGTTTATAATCTTAGTTCATATTTTCAATTTCATTCATTAATTTATCACAGTATACTTTAACAAAAACTACCTTAAGATAATCGCCTTCAGGATATTTATCTGAAACCGCAAAATCCTCTGGTAATGTATGTTCCTCAAGAATAAAATACTTCTTATTACTTTCTACAAATGCTTTATCAATAAACTTCTTAAATTTATCCATATTAAATGTAGAACAATTAGTAGAACAAACTATTACTCCCTCATCTTCAGTAACATCAATAGCACTCTTAACTAAATCTTTGTAATTACTTGCTGCACTAAATGTATTATCTTTAGAAGTAGCGTAACTTGGAGGATCTAATATAACTAAATCAAATTTCTTATTATCTTTTTTAGCTTCCTTAAAGTAATGGAATATGTCTTCTACAATAATTTCATGATTATTTAGATCAATCTTATTTAATTCAAAATTTTCAATAGTCTTTTTTAAACTTCTACCTGCCAAATCCACACTAGTAGTTATAGCACCACCCATTGCTGCTGCCATTGAGAATGCTCCTGTATATGAAAAAGTGTTTAATACTCTCTTACCATTAGAATAAGTATTCTTTATAGATTTTCTAACATCCTTTTGATCTAAGAATACCCCAACCATAGCACCATCATTTAAATAAATGGCAAAATTCACGTTGTTTTCTTTAACAACTAAAGGTTCTGGTGCTTTTTGACCACAGTAATAGCTATCTTCATCTACAACCATTCCATTGTCTTCAAATCTCTTCTTTTCATATATTCCTTCAAATGAAACTAAAGATTTTATAGATTTTATTATATACTCCTTGAATGCATAAATACCTTTGCTATACCAGGTTATAAGATAATATTCATCAAAATAATCTATAGTTAATCCACCAATTCCATCACCGCTGCCATTAAATACTCTAAAAGCATTTGTATCTTTAGAATGGTATAATTTCATTCTTTTTGAAAAAGCATTTCTTAACTTATCATAGAAAAACTTATTATCAAAATTACACTTTTTACTATTACTTAAAACCCAACCACAACCCTTGTTTTGCTTTCCATAATAGCCTTTACCTAAAAATTGTTGCTTCTTATCTACTAATGTAATAATATCTCCTTCATTTTTTAACACCTGTGGATTTTCTAATGTTTCCGCTGATATTAATGCATATTTATTGCTATATTTTTTTACATATTCATTTTTCACTATAACTTTTAATTCTTTCATTTGTTATCCCTACCTTAAATTAATACTTATATTATATATTTATCTCAATTATATAGCAAAGATTTTTAATTTATGTAATTAATAAAATGGTTAAATTAACATATCCTAATACTATTGACTCTAAGGCAACACTATGTTTTAGTATAAATAGTATGAATTTTAAAATTATATTAAGATATAAATAAGAATACTCTTATTTTGATTAATAAAAGGGGTTAATAAAATGGTAGAAACGCATAGGAATTATTTAATTGATAATAGTAAAGGTATATTAATTTTTCTAGTAGTCTTAGGACATAGCTTAGAATTCTTACGAAAGGATTATGATATTGTTAGAATTATGTATACCTTTGTTTATCTTTTTCATATGCCAGTATTCATCTTTATATCAGGTTATCTTTCTAAAAATATAGAAAAAGGACGTAAAAATGCAGTAAAAAATTTATTTATACCATTTCTATTTTTCAACATAATATGGAATATAATTGAGATGTATTCTAGATATTTTCTAGGAAATAATGCTGTTGAAATTACAAGTATAACTGTATTTTCATTTTTTACTCCTGGGTGGGCATTATGGTATATATTTTCAATGTTCCTTTGGAAAATATTTTTACCAGATCTTTTAAAAATTAGAAATATATTTATGATCAGTATCATTGTAGGAATAGCTGCTAGACTTTTTAGTGAATTAGGTACATTCATGTCGCTTTCACGTACTCTTGCATTTACTCCATTCTTTCTAGCTGGATATTATACAAGTGAAAAAAAATTACATGAATTAAGAAAATTTGGACAAGTCCCTTCTATATTAATTACTGGTATAGGTATTACACTTGCAATTCTATTTGTTAAGCTTTTTAATATTCCAGGAGAATTTTTATGGGCTGATCGTTCTTATAATCATTTTGAAATAGGTATGATAAAAAGTATTATTCTTGCTACACTAAACTACGGAATTGGTTTTCTATTTATATATGTATTTGCAAATTTGGTAACTAAAAAGGAAACTTTTTTATGCAAATTGGGTAGAAATACTTTATCAGTATATTTACTACATACTTATTTTATTGGTGTTGTGTTGGGCATATGTTCTCTTATACCAAGTGATATTGTTAAATTTATAATCATTATAATAGGTACTTTTATTATTACATTTTTACTTTCACGAGATGTTGTAGCTATTAAATTTAATTGTTTCTTAAATGGTCTTAATAAAAAAATATTTGCTAAGGAAAAGTAAATCTTAAAAAGGTTGTTACAAAATAAAATGAACTGCTCCCTGTCTGCTTAACAGGGAGCAGTTCAAAATGTAACAACCTTTTATATTTAGTTACTTAAAAAACTCTATAATCAGCTCTAACATTAAATGCTAAAGAAGTCATACATAAACTCTCCATTTTACTCCCATTATTTAAAGCTTTATTAATTGCATTAAATAATGAACTTTTAAAAACAATATTCATTATCTCACTATTTTCATAGTATCCACTTTTAATAGTTCTTTCAATAATATCATATATTAAATTATAAGACATAATTTGTTCTTTAAATAATTGAATCTTTTCATTTCCTTTTAGTAATATAATTTCATCTGAATACTTTACCTCTGGGAATATAAACTCACAAAAAATTTCTGGTATAAAGCAAAATAATTCAGTAGTTAAAGTGTTATCAGCACAGAAATTAAAAATTTGAGTATATAAATTATTGTATTTTTCTGCTGAATCACATTGTTTGTATAAATCCAATGCTTTCATAGTAATATTACTAATATGTATTGGGGTAAAATTATATGGTACATATGTATTTTTTCCTTGAATTAAAACAAAAATTTGTTTTTCGGAATACAATGCTTCTTCTATTTTCCACACTTTAATATGTTCATTAATAATCTTACTTATGCTAATATTAACTGTTCCATTTATTCTACATTCGCAGTTTGTTGAATTACCAGTTTTAGATGCATATATCTTTATATAATAAACCCTTTTATTTCCTAAGCGCTTTTTTATTTCTTCCCCCAATAGTTCCCAATAATCTATTTTTTTACCTTCCAACTTTTTTCCTTGAGCTGTTAAACAGCTTTTATAGAGCGTAAACTCATTTATTTTATCATAATATTTTATTTTTAATTTATAACCTTCTTCATTTCTTAATGCATGTGTTATTCCACATAATGATGATAAAGAAAAACTAGATACTGCATGTTCAATAGCTGAATTAATATTACTTCCAACTCCTGCTACACATTCAAGTAAATCTTCATCAAAAATCTCATGCTTAAGTACAAATATAACTTGAATAAATCCTTTATTTATTTGTGATACATGTGCTTCTATTCTTAATTCTATGTCTTTAATATATAAATTTTCATTTTTTATTTCACTTCCTTTTATTACATTGTTTAGTACTCTAATAACTTTTTGATCATTAGTTAAATTTACATTACTTTTCATATATTCCTTATTGGTTTCTATATCTTTTATATTTTTACTTTTTCTATTAAATATCTTGTTAAATATTCTCATTTGATTATTTTTCCTTTTAATTTGATTTTTAGTAATTTACTTAACCTCTTTAACATATAAAAACCTATTAGTTAAGTTACACTTTAATATCGGATTATTTTTCCATTACTTTATATTTATCCCTATTTTTATACTTAAAGTTTTTAATAGAATATATATTTATTTTATAAAAAACAAAAAAAATCCTAAAGATTAGCAATATTATCTATAAGAATTTTACATATTTATAATATTTCTTTTAATTATATATTAATATTTCTTTTATTAATTCTCTATCATAAACAATATTTAGCAGTATTTAATCAATGAATTCTCCTCAAAACTCGTATTAATTATACATATTATGGTATGAGCCTTGACATTTTATAAAAATTTATTATAAGCATACTTATACACTCATAATAAATTAATTTCTAGAAGCCAGTAAGTTAAGCCTTCAATAAATTTTGCCTACTGGTTCTTATTTTTATTAATAAATCTTTATAACAAAAAAGACTGTAGTTTAAACTACAGTCTTATTTATAACAATATAAAATTATCTTCTATTTTGTTCTTTTTTAGCTCTTCTACAAGCTGCACATCTTGTTGGTTCATTATCGAATCCTTTTTCTTTGTAGAATTCTTGTTCTCCTACTGAAAATATGAATTCGCTACCGCAATCTCTGCATACTATTGTCTTATCTGTCATAATAATTCCTCCCTAATTTAAAGATCTTAATTCATTAATAATCTCCATTTACGAGAAACTATTTATCAAATACAAGTCTTTATTTTAGTAACATTTCTGCTACTCATTTATAATAACACATAACTTTATTTATTACAAGGTAATTTTATTATTTTATATATTTAATCTATACTTTCATATATACAATACAATTAACTTATATTTTAATTTGTTAAACATTTTTATTGATAATATCTAAAAATATGTTCTCTGAAGTTATATCCTTTCTTAAAATTTTCTATGCTACCATATAATTGATATTTAACAAGCTTATCCTTCAATTATTTCTACAAATTTAGTTGAAGCTAATGAAAGTGGAACTCTTTTTAAATAACACACCCCTATATTTCTTTTAGGAATTTCTTCTACTGTTTTTACTTCATATATTAAACCTTTATTTAAATATTCCTTTGCAAATTCCTTAACTACACATGCTATTCCTAAATTTATTTTTGCAAATTCTAAGAGCAAATCATATGAACCGAGTTCAAACTCTGGTGATATTTTTATACCTTTTGAAATCATAAAATTTTCCACATATTTTCTTGAATTTGATGTTTGTTCTAAAAATATTAACGGCAAATTAGCCACATCGTCAAGTGACATATTATCATTTAATAAATACTTGTACTTCTCTCCACAAACGAAAATATCTTGTACTTCTACACATGGTCTTAATTCTAAAGATGGGTCATCTATTGGAAAATTACATATTGCTATGTCTATCTCACCACCTTTTATAAGTGTGCACAGCTCTAATGTTGTACTATTAATGATTTTAAACTTAATATTAGGATACATATTATGAAACTTCTCCAAATAAGGCATTAAATAATATTTTGAAATTGTATCACACACACCAATTTTAAGTTCTCCTACAGATAAATTGTGAAATTCTAAAATCTTTTCTTCTCCAGCTTCTATTAAACCTATAGCTGAATCTACATATTCAAAGAGATGTTTTCCTTCATTAGTTAGTGATACTCCCTTAGGTGTTCTATTAAAAAGACGAGTGTCTAATTCTCTTTCAAGCTGCATTATAGATTGACTTATAGCTGGTTGTGTCATATAAAGTTCCTCTGCCGCCTTTGAAAAGCTCTTACTTTTTCCTACTTGACGAAAAATTTTATATAGATCTAATTTACTTATCATATAAGCTCTCCTTATATTAGATATATTTACTATTTATTTTACTTATATCATTAATTGGAGTATATTACAAGTATAAACCATATTATTTTGAATTTATTTTAAGGGAGAGATTATTGTGGAAAGAGTTATCGGAACAGTTGTTAGAGGACTTCGTTGTCCAATTATAAAAGAAGGAGACAAAATTGAAGAAATCGTAGTTGATAGCGTATTAAGAGCTTCAGCATCTGAAGGAATTTCTATTAATGATAAAGATATAGTTACTGTAACTGAATCAGTTGTTGCACGTGCTCAAGGAAACTATGCTTCAATAGATAACATAGCTACAGATGTTAAATCTAAGTTTGGTGATGATACAATTGGTGTTATATTCCCTATCTTAAGCCGTAACCGTTTTGCTATTTGTTTACGTGGTATTGCTAAAGGAGCTACTAAGAAAATAGTTTTAATGTTAAGCTATCCATCAGATGAAGTTGGAAATCACTTAGTAGATTTAGATCTTTTAGATGAAAAAGGTGTTAATCCTTGGACAGATGTTTTAACTGAAGCAAAATTCCGTGAATTATTTGGATATAACAAGCATCCTTTCACAGGAGTTGATTATATCGACTACTATAAATCTTTAATAGAAGAATACGGTATAGAATGTGAAGTTATCTTCTCAAATGATTGTAAGACTATTTTAAATTACACTAAGAGCGTTCTTACTTGTGATATACATACAAGATTTAGAACTAAGAGAATATTAAAAGCTAACGGTGGAGAAAAAGTATATAGCTTAGATAATATATTATCAGAATCAATTGATGGAAGCGGATGCAATGAAGCTTATGGATTATTAGGTTCTAATAAATCAACTGAACAAACAGTGAAGTTATTCCCTCGTGATTGTCAACCAATCGTAGATAATATACAAGCTTTACTTAAAGAAAAGACAGGTAAAAATGTTGAAGTTATGATTTACGGAGATGGCGCTTTCAAAGATCCAGTAGGTAAGATTTGGGAACTTGCTGACCCAGTTGTTTCTCCAGCTTATACTCAAGGATTAGACGGAACTCCAAATGAAATTAAATTAAAATATCTTGCAGATAATGATTTTGCAGATTTAAAAGGTGAAGAATTAAAAACTGCAATTTCAAATTACATTAAGAATAAAGAGGCTGATTTAGTAGGTTCTATGGCTGCACAAGGTACAACACCAAGAAGACTTACTGACCTTATTGGATCATTATCTGACTTAACTTCAGGTAGTGGAGATAAAGGAACACCAATAATCTTCATTCAAGGATATTTCGATAACTACACAAAATAATACTTAATTAAATATAATAGCCACTTAGATAAATTAACTTCTAAGTGGCTATTTTTCATATCAATATACTCTGGTTATCCAACCCTATGTTATAAATCAAATTTCATTGACTACAATACTTTTAAGTGATATTATTTTACTAAAACAGTTATTATTTAAATATTGATTATTTGTAGAGCTTGGTTGTTTTTAACAGATACCAAGCTTTTATTTATTTAATGGATATTCTAAGAAATAATAGTCTCATCTGCTAGTCTATTTTAGGCTATTATTTTCTTACATTTGCATAATATTAAAATATACTAATTGAAAGGATAATAATTATGAACTTTAAAACTTTAGGCATAAATGAAAATATAGTTAATGTACTAAACAAAAATGGAATTAAAACTCCAACTCCAATTCAGGAAGAAAGTATACCACAAATTTTATCAGGTAAAGATGTTATCGGAGAAGCAAAAACTGGAACTGGAAAAACTCTTGCTTTTCTTCTTCCCATTTTTCAAAACATATCACCTAATACTAATGGAACACAGGTGTTAATTCTGTCTCCTACTAGAGAATTAGCAATTCAAATAACAGAGGAAACAAAAAAACTTAATGTAAATAATGATATTAATATATTAGCTGCATATGGTGGTAAGGATATTGGAAGTCAATTAAAAAAACTTAAACATAATATACATTTGGTTATTGCCACTCCTGGTAGACTGCTTGATCATATTGATAGAAAAACTATCGACTTATCAAAGCTAAAAACTATAGTTATAGATGAAGCTGACCAAATGTTATTAATGGGATTTAAAAATGATATTGAAAAAATTATGAAAGCAGCTTCAAAAAAGCACCAAACACTTTGTTTTTCCGCTACTATGGATTCACAAGTAAAAAAACTTGCCTATAGATATATGATTGATCCATTATTTATAGACATAAAATCACCAACTATAGCTGTTGATAAAATCAAACAGCAAGTTGTAGAAACCACTGATAGATGGAAACAAGATGCCCTTTGTACTACTTTGCAAGAAGATAATCCATTTATGGCAATGATATTTTGTAGAACTAAACGCAGAGCTGATGTCCTTGAGATTGCACTTCATCAAAAAGGTCTTAATTGTCAAAAAATACATAGCGATGTTCCTCAGTCTAAGCGTGAAAGAATAATGAAATCTTTTAGAAATGCTGATATTCAATATTTAATAGCAACAGATGTAGCTGCAAGAGGAATAGATATTTCTGGTGTTTCACATATTTATAATTATGATGCTCCAGAAACTCCAGAAAGCTATATTCATCGTATAGGAAGAACAGGACGTGCAGGTGAAAATGGTTATACCTGTATGTTCATTGCACCAAAAGATTCTTATCATCTAAATGCAATAGAAAAAAAATTAGGATTTACAATACCTAGACGTGAAATTTAAAAGATTTCTTTTTATTTAGGCTATGTTTTAGCAGAGTGTTGATATATGCATAAGCAAAGTGGGTGGAGTAAATGAACTTAAGAACACTAAAATGATTATAGTCCCATTTTAGCTTGTTCCCAATATAAAATTGTGACACGCAGTAAATGTGACAATACTCATTAAGGGTTCTAAAAGTCCATTTACAATGCCACTTTACCTATTGCATATATCAACACACATTTAAAACATAGCCTTTATTTAAAATATAATTTAGTATTTTTTTACTTCTTTACAGTGTTGTGCTATTGAATTAGCAACATTCATCCCACTATTTAAAGCCCCTTGCATCCACCCATGTTTATTTGAAGCATGTTCACCTGCAAAATACACTTTATCTTTATATTCTGATTTTGTCATTGAATATAAAAAGTTAGTATGTTGATTAGGTGTAAAATAACAGAACGCGCCTAAAATTCCAGGTTCATTATTCCAATTTATTGTTTTAAAATCCATTACTATTTTATCAAGATATTTACTTGGGAGACCATTCACCTTCTCAACTTGTCTTTTTATCGTTTCAAAACGCACATCATTATTTAAGTTTCCTAAACGTATAGCATCTTGTCCAAGATTATATGAAGCTAAAAGTACTCCATAATTATTATATTTACTATGTTTTTTTATATTATAATTATAATATGGATACCATATACTTTGAATTGGCAAATCGGTGTAAGATCCACCCCCTAATATTTTTTCATTATCATTACCTTTTTCCCAAAAACGTTCATTACACATAAAAAGTGTTTTTTGAGATGATGAATAATTTACTTCTTTTATTGCTTGCATTTTTTCAGTACTAAACATTGGAAATATATTCATATTTCTAAGACTGGAGAGAGGAATTGCACAAATAACATAATCAAAACTTCTACTGAAATTTTTTGAAAAATTTTTATATTTATACTCAAGTATAACTTTATTATTCTTATTATCATTAAATATACTAGTTACTGTTTTTCCATTTTCTAAAGTCACTTTTCCTAAATTCTTTTTTTCTATGTTAGTATATTCTTTAGGATTTTTAGAAATTAATGAATTATAAAAAGCAAGAGGTAAATTAACTGAACCACCAACTATTTCATATCTATAAGCATAATCTACACTATAGTCTTCTTGCAAATTTTCTAAATAGCTATTATCATAAAAAGCACCAAGAAAAGGAGCAACACATGATATGAGTTCTATAGCACCTTCACTTAAGTTCATTTTTTTTAATTCATCTCTTATACTTAAATTGTCTAAAGATTGAATTAGAACTGAATATTGCTTTTTTATATGTAATAGTTCATTTCTTATAGATGGATTTATCTTTAAAAGATTATCTGCTAGAGCATAATCTATAAGTTTTTGCCAAGAGGTATTTTTTTCTTCAGGAGTTAGATTAAATTCAGGATAAATTTTTTCCATTACATTTTTACCTTCAGAATCATTTCTTACACGTTTATTTCTTATGTACATAAATGCATTTTCATTTGTTTGGATAAATGGTCTTGTTTGTAAATTAAAAGTATTTATATAATGCCATGTACTTTCATGACTTATTGGTATACGCATAGCTCCAAGTTCACCATAAAAATTTTTATTTTTATCAAAATAATGTGTATAGACTCTACCACCAATACGGTTGCT
The DNA here is from genome assembly GCF_023845855.1 of Clostridium sp. ZBS2. NCBI lineage: Bacteria > Bacillati > Bacillota > Clostridia > Eubacteriales > Clostridiaceae > Clostridium > Clostridium sp. ZBS2. The sequence continues at coordinate 306,807 of NZ_JAMQIF010000019.1, read as the reverse complement.
TTGCATTTCAAAGATTGTAACATCAAAACCTAACTTTCTAAGTTCAAAAGCAGAAGATACGCCCGCAAGACCACCACCTATTATACCAACTTTAATTTCTTTACAATCTTTTGGAGAGGCAATTGTTGTAATATCATTTGGTGGAGCAAGTGCTGATATTATATCATCAAAATCTTCAATACGATTGGATTTTTCTAAAGCAGTTTTTAACATTTTATATCTTTCTTCATTGGATGGATTGAGTGATTGTATATATCTAAATTCTGCATTCATCTAAATTCAACTCCATTTTATAATGATATATTTAAGTTATATATTAAATATATTACTTTTTAAAAATAACATACCAATTATTTTTTAGATTAAAATTCATTAAATAAAGTATCTACATAAAAAATAAATAGAATTTATTACTCTAAACATAAAAATCCTTAACAGTACATTCCGGTATTGTCAAGGATTTTTCCTTTGATGAAAATTAATTCAACATATCATTTAATCGGGCATTAATATGAATCTAATTGTAAATAATATCGCAAATATGTATGAAAGTTCATGTACTTCTTTTCCTCTTCCAGTTGATACTTTCATGATAGGGTAAAATATTGTTTAGTTATAAAAGAATGTGTCCCTTATGGGAAATAACAAAAGATATTAATATAGATTTAGAATAGATATATTGTGAATTTTATAAAGGAAGATATGAAATCCTTATGCTTATAAATGCTCGAATTGCTATTTAGTTGTTTGAAAAATTTGTATAGTGATAATTCATCTGATATAATTGAGTTCATAAACATTTATACATATCTCCAAGTTGTATTTTGTGTAGGAACTTAATTATAATAAGGATTTTGTATAAATGTTTTTTATTCAATTGTAAAAATTATTGAAATGTTTTTTGCACTATCATAATTATATACATATCTTAATTTTGCATAAAAGTATAATTATTTTCCTATAAGTTTATCATTTGAATAGATATGTCCTGTTAACCAATCATTTAGAAGTTGCAATATACTGACTATATATTCATCTTGATCCTCATCAATCTTTGAAAAATCTACATCTTTAATTCTTTTTATAAACGCATCATGCTCAACTTTCTGAGTAAACATTCTTTTATAATTAATACTTTTCATGTATTCTTCTTCAGCATTAAAATGAAAAACAGTGTAGTCTTGAAGTTCTTTTATTAAATCTACTACTTTATCATATTTATCAATTGTAAGATCATTTTTTAATAAAGCATAAGTTCTATCAGCTATTTCAAAAAGAACTTTATGCTGTTCATCAATAAAATCTATTCCAGTCTTATATTCTTCTTTAAATTCATACATTAAACACTACCTTCTTTCAATCTTTATATTTTGTAATTATTATACACCCAATAATATATTTTATCAATTAATAATTATTACACATTAAAGCAAACTCCTAATTTAATAAAAGTAAAATAATGTGCAACAAAGTTTTATTGTACGCTATTTTACTTTTTAATATCATTTCTATTGTTACTTTTTAAATACTGATTTTTTCTGACCACATATTGGACAAATATAATCATCTGGTAATTCTTCAAATGGAATGTCTCCTGAATACTCATATCCACATACACTGCATACATATTTTTCACTCTTGTTTTCTACTTTTGTATCTTCTGCAATATAAGTTGGAGCATTTTTAGGGCTTTTTCCTTTTACAACTTTATGATAATAGGAATATGTCATAGCATCATCCTTTGAAAGAACATCTCCATCTATTACTTTACCTAAGAAAACAGTATGTGTATCTGTTTCCATCTTATTAACTACCTCACAGGTAATATAAGCACATCCTTCCGTTACAATTGGCATATTCCCTTTGATTTCATACTTTACTGAATCAAATTTATTTACATTTTTTCCAGACTGAAATCCAAAAGTACCAATGATTGATGGATCTGAATTCTCTCCTAAAATTGAAATTGCAAATTTTCCTGTTTCTTTAATACACTGATTTGTATAGTTATCATGATTTATACTAATTGCAATTGTCGCAGGTTCTGATGTAATCTGCATAGCACTATTAGCTGTACAACCAGTTGGTCTTCCTTCATCCCATACAGAAATTATATAAACTCCATATGATAGGTTTCTAAATGCGTTGTTATTCATAATTGTTGCCTTCTTTCATATATAAAATTTATAATTCTCTAATTTTAAAATTAATAATTCTCTGCTTTTATTTCAAAATAGCTTTGTGGATGTGAACATACAGGACAAACTTCTGGAGCCTTCTTCCCAATACATATGTGTCCACAATTAGAACATTTCCAAATTACATCTCCATCCTTTGAAAATACTAAATCATCTTCAATATTAGCAAGTAATTTTTTATATCTTTCCTCATGCTCCTTTTCAATCTTAGCAACCTCTTCAAATAAATATGCAATCTTATCAAATCCTTCTTCTTTTGCTTCTTTTGCAAAGTTTACATACATATCTGTCCACTCGTAATTTTCGCCTTCAGCAGCTGACTTTAAATTATCAGAGGTATTGCCAATTCCATTTAAAAGTTTAAACCACATTTTAGCATGTTCTTTTTCATTATTAGCTGTTTCCTCGAAAATAGATGCTATTTGTACAAATCCATCTTTTTTAGCTTTTGATGCAAAATAAGTATACTTATTTCTTGCTTGAGACTCTCCTGCAAATGCAGCCCATAAATTAGCTTCTGTCTTTGTTCCTTTTAAATTACTCATAAATCATCTCTCCTTATAATATACATTAGTTAACTATTTTTATTTGTTAATTATTTTTATTTGTATATGTAATATTATATCATTATGCATATTAAATTCCAATTTTTTTAACAAATTTTGATGTTATATATAATAAAAATTTAAAGTCTGATCAATAACTATCCTTTTATTTACGCCTCTTTATTTGCATATTTTAAGTTCGATATTAAATATTTTACTAAATACTATTTTTGTATTTAATTCTTTTACTAATAAGTGAGATGACTCTGACTCTATACTGTCCTGTAAAATCTATATTCATTTTTTCTTAATTATGGTATATAATAAAAAAAAGAAAGAGGAGGTTATTTAGATGAGTTTTAAAATAAATGATACTGTAACTTGGGTTGGAAAAATCGATTGGGAATTAAAACAATTCCATGGAAATGAATTGTCTACAGATAAAGGTTCCTCATACAATTCATATTTAATCAAAGATGAAAAGACAGTATTAATAGATACTGTTTGGACACCATTTACTACAGAATTTATTACTAATTTAAAAAAAGAAGTAGATATACAAAAAATTGATTATATAGTTATGAACCATTCTGAAGTTGATCATAGTGGTGCCTTAGTAGAACTTATGAAAGAAATACCTAACACTCCAATTTATTGTGCTAAAAATGGGGTTAGAATATTAAAAGGACTTTATCATCAAGATTGGAACTTTGTGGAAGTGAAAACTGGAGATACATTAGATATCGGTAAGCATAAACTTACTTTTATAGAAGCTCCAATGCTTCATTGGCCAGACACTATGTTTACATATTTATCAGGTGAAAATATATTATTTAGTAATGATGGTTTTGGTCAACATTATGCTTCAGAGCTTATGTATAATGATAAAGTTGATCAATCAGAACTATATCATGAAGCACTAAAATATTATGCAAATATTTTAGCTCCATTTAACAGACAAGTTGCAAAGAAAATTGAAGAAATATTAAACCTTAACTTACCAATTGATATGATTTGTCCAAGTCACGGTATAATATGGAGAGATAATCCAATGCAAATAATAAATAAGTATGCAGAATGGGCAAATGAATATGCAGAAAACCAAATAACAATAATATATGATAGTATGTGGAATGCAACAAGAAGAATGGCAGAATGCATAACAGAAGGAATAACAAGTAATAATAAAGATGTTGTAGTAAAAATTATTAATTCAGGTAAGACTGATAAGAATGATGTAATTGTTGAAGCATTCAAGTCAAAGATAATTCTTTTAGGTTCCTCAACTATAAATAATGGTATTTTGGCTTCAACAGCTTCAATTCTAGAAATGATAAAAGGTTTTAAATTTAAAGGCAAAAAAGGAGCAGCTTTTGGTAGTTATGGTTGGAGTGGTGAATCTATAAAATTAATTACAGAAGAATTAGAAAAAGCTGGAATTAAGACAATTAATTCAGGAATAAGAGAATTATGGACTCCTGATGAAGAAGCATTAGAGAGATGTAGAGAGTTTGGAAAAAATATTGCAGAAGAGCTTTAATTATATACATATTTACAATTAATAATTTGCTTTATATACAAGGAAATTATTATTCTTATAATATGTATATTTAATTAATATTACTAATTCAAAGGAGGATTTATATTATGGAAAAATACGTTTGTACAGTATGTGGTTATATTTATGATGAAGCAGCAGGTGATCCAGATAATGGTGTTGCATCTGGAACAAAATTTCAAGATATTCCAGAAGATTGGGTTTGCCCATTATGTGGAGTTCCAAAATCAGATTTTGAAAAAGAAAACTAGTATAAATTTTAATTAATATAATAAATAACATATAATGCACAATGTTTTTGTCTATGTGCATTATATGTACCTCTTCTATATAACATATATAGTAATGTATGTATCATCATTACATCTTTTACAGCAGCATTGCAGGTTTTCTTTTACGTCTTTTCCTAATCCTGATTTATATTAATTATACAATGAATGTGGGTTCTTCAGAATTCACATTTTTTTATTCTTTAGGAATTTATATTATTAAAAAATTTGTGGATAACTTTTAAAATAATGTGTTTTAAAGGTATTATGAGTACCCCTAAAGAATAAAAAATAATCATATGCCGCACCATTATTCCTGCACTGCGTTTGGAAAGGGCGCATGGCTAAAAAAATCGACGGCTCCAAAGTCGCCTTAGCGATTTTGTTCTTTTTACAACAAAATGAGCCGTTGCAAAACTAAATTTTAAGTAAGTTTTGCAACAGCCACAATTTTTATTATTTTATCTAATTTATGTTCTCTTATTATTTTGCAGTTTCTTTAGTTGATGGAAGTATAACTTCTACTTCTGAGTGTGGACGTGGGATAACGTGAACTGACACTAATTCTCCAACACGTTGTGCAGCAGCAGCTCCTGCATCAGTAGCAGCTTTTACAGCTCCTACGTCGCCTCTTACCATAACTGTTACAAGACCGCCACCAATATATTCTTTACCTATTAAATAAACATTTGCAGCTTTCACCATAGCGTCTGCAGCCTCAATTGAACCAACTAATCCTTTTGTTTCTATCATTCCTAATGCATCAAATTTCATTTTAAATTCCTCCTAATTTCTTCATTATTATTTTGTTATTTTTATATTTTAATTTTTTATTTCACAATTTTAATTTTTGACTTTGAATTAACAATCATTGCATTTGCTTCATCTATATCAATATGGCATTCAAGTGCGCAATCATCATTTGCTCTAATTGCTACATTATTGTAAATGCCACCTCTCAAACCATCAAATTGTATTGAAACTATCTGTCCATCTTCAACATCAAAATGCTTAGCATCTTGTGGTGTCATGTGAATATGCCTTTGTGCAACAATCAAACCTTCTTGAAGCTGTACTGAACCTTTTGGACCAATTAAAGTAATTCCAGGTGTTCCACATAAATTTCCAGATAACCTTGTATGTGGTGCAACACCAAGACTAAAACAATCTCCAGCTAATACTTCAACTTGTGTTTTACTTCTAATAGGTCCAAGTATTCTAACTTTTTCAATAGCACCTTTAGGACCACAAATGGTTAAAGTCTCCTTGCAGGCATACTGACCTGGCTGTGATAAATCTTTAATCTTTGTCATTTTATAACCTTCACCAAACAAAATATCTAAATCTTTTTTTGAAAGATGTATATGTCTATTTGAAATACCTACTGGAATTTCCCATGAATCTTTTTTCGCTTCTCCATTAGCTAAATTAGCTTGTAAAGTTTCCAGCAGAAGTTTCAACATAGCTTCACATTCATCCATCTATGCTTCCCCCTTCATCACCTTAACTAACTTATTAATCATATCCAAAAGTTCTTCATTGTTAGCATTTTTAATATCATCAGTATTGATACACTTTGATGCAGCTGCATACTGATCAGGGCTCAAGCTTCCACATTGATTTTGTGTATGGTGACAATTATTTTCTGTTTTAATGTGATTAAAAGTTGGATCGTTAGAAGCTAATGTTGCACAATCCTTTAAACCATATGCAACTCTCTTGATGTTAATCAAGTGCATTGGGGTAACATTTTCAGAAACTGAACTACCGCCCCAAGTACCACAACCTAGTGTAAATGATGGTATAAGTCCTGTACTTGCACCTGTTCCACCTTGGCTACCACCAGTATTAACTAAAATACGTGATGCTGGCTTTCTAGCAAATTTCATTACTATATCTCTATCTTCAGTATGAATACTCATTGTATGACCTATTCCATTTTGAAGTAATTCAATACTTAATTCACATGCTTCATGCCAATCCTTTACTGTATAGAATGCAAGTACTGTTGTAAGTTTTTCAAAAGATAATGGATAACCTTCACCAACACCCTTTTGTTCTCCTATAAGTACCTTTGTATCTTGTGGAATAGAAATTCCTGCTGAACTCGCTATAACTTGTGGAGATCTACCTACAAATTTAGCATTCATGCTATGCCCATTCTTAAACAACAGATTACAAACTTTATCTGTTTCTTCTGCTGTCATGAAATATCCGCCTTGTTTCTTTAATTCTGCAACTACTTCATCATGATTACATTCTTCACATATAATAGATTGTTCTGATGCACAGATTGTACCATTATCAAATGTTTTACTTGCAATAATATTTCTTATAGCTTTTTCAACATTTGCACTTCTTTCTATATATGCTGGAGAGTTTCCTGCCCCTACTCCAAGTGCTGGTTTTCCTGAACTATAAGCAGCTTTTACCATTCCTGGACCACCTGTTGCTATTATTATAGCAACTTCTTTACTCTTCATTAATTCATTTGTAGCTCCAATTGTTGGAGTAGAAACACAACCAATAATATTTTCTGGAGCTCCAGCTTCTATAGCTGCCTCATTCATCAATTTAGCTGCTTTTATTGTACATTGTGCTGCTGATGGATGTGGTGAAAATACTATTGCGTTACGAGATTTTATAGCAATCATTGCTTTAAAAATAGCTGTAGATGTTGGATTTGTTGAAGGTACTATTCCCATTACTAATCCAACTGGTTCAGCAAGTTCTATTAACTTATTAGCCTCATCTTCTTTAATAACACCAATAGTTTTCATATCTTTAATTGAATCATATAATATAGTAGATGCCATATGATTCTTATAAGTTTTATCTTCAACCTTACCAAAACCAGTTTCTTCTACTGCCATTTGTGCTAAGCAAACAGCATTTTCTTCTGCAACCTTAACCATGTTGCATAAAATTTTATCAATTTGTTCTTCAGTATAATCAGCAATTTTTTCTGCCCCAACTTTTCCTAAGCGAGCAAGGTTTCTTGCTTCTTGTATTGAACACAAATCTCTATCAAAATTCTCCATATCAAATTACTCCTTTTTAACGTATTTGTGTATTAAAGTTACTCATAATATGCTCTAAATTTTGTTATTAATAGCTTTTTACTTGCTTTAGAAATTTTTCCTTCCGTAACTTTAAAATCTTTGTATTGACGAGCTAATTCTCTAAGTTTTGCTACTTTAAGATTAGATAGTATCTTAAGAGTTTTTTCTATTCCACTTTCATTTACTAAATTATCTACAGTAGCTTTTTGTAAATTGTTTAAATCAATTTTTGAATCATTAGAATGTTCCTCTTTTAACTTCTTAGGTAATGAATGATCTATTGTTAAATTTATTTTTTCAGACTTAGTATCTATACAGTCAATATTTTCATCTTTTTCTAAATTCGTTTCCTCAGAATCATTGATTATACAATCAATGGTTTCTATTGTTTCTTCTTTTTTAGAAATTTCATTCTTAATAACCTCAACTTCAACAACCTCATTTAGGTTTTCACAAATCTCATTTTCAGATTTAGACGAAACTTCTAACTTTTTTAAAGAACTTTTTATTCCAATTATATTATCTAATTCATCATGAGGACGAGGTATCACATGTTCTGAAATCAACAATTTACTATCTAGTTTTTTTACAGCTGCAACGCCAGCCTCTACAGCTGCTTTTACTGCGCCTACATCTCCAGTTACTGCGATTGAAACAAGGCCTCCACCTACATAAGTTTTCTCCAAAATGCTAACATCTGCTGACTTAAGCATTGTGTCTGCACCTTCAATAGCTGCCAGTAATCCTCTTGTTTCTATTAACCCAAGTGCTTGCATAGTTTATCCTCCCTAAAGTTTGCTATAAGAGATCTGCCCAATTGGCAGGATATGTTGAATAAAATACCCTTGCCTTATCAGGTGAACCCCAAACTACCTTAGAACCTGATGGTACAAATAATACATCTCCTGGATATGCAGTAAATGTCTTACCATTGATTTCAATTGTTAAGGTACCTTCAATAACATAATCAATTTCTTCATAAGTTAGCTCCCAATCAAATTTTGAATTTTCAATTACTAAAAATCCAGCACTCATTTTAGATTCATTTTTACTAACTAATTCTTGATAATAAGCTTTTGCATTTGGATTTCCTGTATCAAATACATCCATTTTAACTGTATTGCCTCTAACAACTTTCAATCCACCAGAATCACATTCTGAAACATATGGCATATTTTTATCTTTTTTTAAGCAATTAAGCATTTCCTGCAAGAGACCCTTTTCCATCATAGATTTAAAGAAGCTTAGAAGCATTTCACTGTCCATTCCATCGGCACAAACTTTTGGAATTTCAGAATGTTGTACTTCACACTTAGGCGCTTCTGTAGAAAATACTATACCATTAGCTTTTGCTAAATCCTTAGCTGACGGTGTTATAATCACATTATCATCAACATAGAATTTAGTTTCACCTTGTTTTATCAAGGCTTCAATATCTTTTATACAAATCAATTTTTTCATATCCTCACATCCTTTCATTAATATACTTTTAGATAGTTATTAAATCTAAAACTTATTTAAAGTAAAGACTGTAATAATCTATCAGATGGAGATGGTATAACCTCAGCATTAACTAATAAACCTTTTTCTTCTGCAATAGACTTTCCTGCATCAATACCAGCTTCAACTGCAGCTACATCACCGGTAAAAGTAAAGAATGATTTTCCTCCTAATCCAGTTCCAAGTCTTAGATCTAATGGTTCTAAATTAGCAGCCTTTAAAATAGCATCAGCAGCTATAACCATGGTTGCTAAAGAGAAAGACTCCATAATTCCTAATGCCTGTATACTATCAGGCATTGTTGCACCAGTAATTGCTGGAAAAACTAAAGGATTAACATTAGGTATAATAATTGAATCTACCCAAAATTCTCCTGCTATTTTTTCCCCTACACTTACTGATTCTTTAACAGCTGCAACATCACCATTAACTATAGCTATATATTTTCCAGGACAAACAGAATTAGCTGTAACTATTTCAACATCAGAAGTCTTTAACATTTGATCTGTTGCATAAATACCACGTGAAATACTTGTAAATTCAACCATTCCTATTGCATTGGCCATATTAATCCCTCCTTATGGCTACAAAACCATCTTCATTTTTAATTACAGTTCCTGAAATACTTGCATGAATTGTAGCACCTAAACTACCTTCTGGAATTTTACCAATTACTTCACCATTCTCAACATGTTGTCCTAGATGTACACAGGCAATTGAAGGTGCACCTACATGTTGTTGCATTGCAATATATACAATTTCAGAATCTACTAAACCATCTATCATAGGAGCTGGTTTATCAAAATCTCGTAACCCTAATCTTGCTATAAGTCTCTTACTTGGTACTAAGCGATACTCTCTAGCTTGTCTTGCTTCAAACTTATCTTGAACTGGCTTGTATCTAATATTTTGTTCTGCCAGCTTTTGTTTAAAATATAGATTTGATGATTTAGGATATAATCCTGCTGGACATGAAAATAGCTCACATAAATTACACTGACAACATAGTTGTGCAATTTTTTGTCCTTCAATATTATCCAAGTTGTAAGACATAGCTCTCATCATCTTGTGTGGTTGTGTATTATGTCCAAGTAGAAAACGTGGACACATATCTGTACACATACGACATTGCTCACAAGAAGATTTATTTATCTTTTTTGCTTGATCCATGGTAACAGATTTTTTACGAATCAGCGGATGATCATTTTTTAATATTACAAATCCTTTATTTTTCTTTGTAACATACCCGTCTAGATTTTTCATAACTGGGCCCATCATAGGTCCACCATCAATGACTGAATACTTATCAAAATTTTCAATTCCACTAAGTTTTAACACATCTATAATAGGAATTCCTACTGGAACTTTTACAGTTTTTCTATTTGGTATATCCCCTGCAATGGTAATGTATTTTTCAGTAACTGATTTTCCCATAGAAGCATTATAAATGTTTAATGCTGTTTCACTGTTTACTACTACACATCCAACTTGAATTGGTATACCAGCTTCTGGTACAACTCTTCCTGTTAATTCATAAACAAGAACTTGTTCATCTCCTGCAGGATAAATATCTGGAAGCTCTTTTACTTCTATTAAATCTCCTACATGTAATTCATTAATTCTATTTCTTAAAATAGATATTACTTCTTTATGCTTTCCTTTGATTCCTATAATACCTTTATTAGCGTTAACTATACTTCTTGCAGTTTCAAACCCTTTTATAACTTCATCCGGAAATAATTCCATTAACTGTTGATCAACTCTTAAAAGGGGTTCACATTCAGCTCCATTAAGAAGTATATATTCAGCTTTTGATGCAAGTTTCGCATGTGTGGGAAATCCTGCTCCACCAGCACCTATAACACCAGCATCTTTTACCATATCTAAAAGACTCATCTTAATACCTCCTGAATCTATACAAAATTGCAATCTTCATCTATTATTCCAACAACAACAGCATCTACCGGAATATCATCGCTTCCTAACATTCTTCGTGCTGAAGCTCCTGTACAAATAATGACTCTATCACCTATTCCTGCACTAATGATATCCACTACTACTAGCCTTCTACCTTGTCTGCTTCCGCCAATTTCTTCAGCTAACATAAACTTAAAACCATTAAGTAATTCTGTCTTTCTGGTTGCCCATACATTATCAATTAATTTTGCTATTATCATAAACTCTTGCCTTCTTCCATCTTAAGTTTAATTTCTTTAACTGCAGATTCAACTGATGCTGTATCTCCAAAAATTCCAATTAATATCATATGTTGAGGACAATTTCCTCTAATATCTTCAACTGTAACTCCAACAGCTTTTTCAGCGATATCAGCTGCAAAAATCATATCAATCATTCTACCTTGTACAAGGCCTACTGCATCAATATCATTTAAATCTGTTTTACAATTCGCTCCCATACGCCGTCTAAGAATATCTATTGTACTCTCAGAAGGTGATTTTATAATTCTAAAATCCACCTTTTAACACTCTCCTTATTCGATAATTTCTTTTGTACAGCTAAGAGCTATCCCTAATGGAGTAACGAACATAGGATTGTGGGGTTTATGAGTGTATATTCCTGTTTGTTTTTCTATAATTTTTTCTATACCTTCTAAGCAGCATGTACCACCTACTAAAGATATTTCCTTAACATCATGACCATCTATATGCTTATTTATGATTGCAGCAACTTTTTCAACTACAGGCTTTAATATAGGCAATAATTCTTTATGCTTTTCACTGTCTCTTTTGTATTTATCAGCGTCTCCAAAAGACATACCATATGCTCCTGAAATAACTAATGAAAAATGAGTTCCACCTGTAGGTTCATCAGCAACATATACAACTTTTCCATTTTTCAAAATAGAAATACCTGTTGTTCCACCACCAATATCTACAACTGCACCATTTTCTATTTTAAGTACTGCATTTGCAGCTGTAGGTTCATCTAATAGACTTGTTAATTCAAATCCAGCAGCTTGTACTACATTCTTAATTGCCCCTGAATCCAAAGCATCTGTTCCTGGTGGAATTGCTGCTGCTGCATAAAGTAATTCTGCACCTAATTTTTCCTCAAGTTCCTGCTTTAATTCTCTAACAATTCTTACTGCTCCAATATAATCAACAATCATACCGTCACGGACTACATCTGCATATCTGTATACACCTGCAACTGGTTTATAGTTTTCATCTAAAACTGCTAATACTATACAGGCAGTTCCAAGGTCAACACCTGTGTAATATGTAGATGTTTCACTTACAATGGTTTTATTTATAACTTCTTCAAAATCATGAACAAGATTATCGCAGTATTCAAAATTTATGCTTTTCTCTGACATTTTCCCCCTCCAATAGTTAGACAAATCATTTGAGATAATGAATTAATAATTGCGTTAATATTTTTTATAATTTGATTTCCTACGTTATGATTGTCTCCATATACTTCAAACACAATTGGTTCTATTTCACGAATAGCACAACGTAGTGCATTTAACTTTAAAATTTCGTTGCTTTTTTCAAGTTGCATATGAAATTCTGTTATTTCACAACAATCATCAATATCATCACAAAAATTCTCTGAATTTATTCCAGTACATTCTTTATGGCAAGGTTGTTCAATTGTACTTTTTCCTTCTATAAAATTTCTAATGTTTGAAATTCTTTTTTCTAAATTAATAATACTTTGTGCTAAAATAATATCTTCCTTTATAATTTCACTACTAGTAACAAGGAATAATGCCTCTATAGATTTTAGTTTGAAGCAAATCTTCTTATTAAAATTTTTATTTTCCTTTGGCAATGCTTCTGATTGCTTTACTATAGGAATTTTATTATTTTTGCAAGAAGCATCATCCCACATCTTTATACCTTTATCTGACAGATATTGTCTTGCTCCAGGCGTAAGACGCTCTCCTTGATCTAATTCGTAAACACTAAAAGGTTCTTTCTTATATAAGGATCGCAAATACTCTTCAGTAATAAATTTCATCATTGCCCCCCTTTACTTTTACCTTTTTTCAAATAAATATTTTTTTAAATCATCAATACCCGTTTCATTTGGAAAACTAACATGAAAATATGGTTCTAAGACTCCTATCATTTTTAGCTGCCTTAAACATAACTTTTCATTTTCAGGCATCAAGTCGCTTTTTGTTATTACACCAATTACAGGACATCTAAATGATTTCGCAAAGCCATGAGAATATACTTCTGTGCATCTAGATTGATCTACTAAAATCAAAATATGAGATGCATCCTGAGAAGTTGCAATTATGTGTTTATACATCCAAGCATTTTCTATATAGGAACCAGGGACATCTATAGTATTTTCACCATAAATAATTTCCTGTGTTCTTCTTACTTTTCCATCATAATTATTTAATGCATTAACCAATGTAGTTTTGCCACAATATGAAGGACCTATTACCATTATTCTCTTCTTTCTCATGTTCTTGTAATGGGAGCCTGAGTAAATCCAAGCAAGTTTTTCAATGTATCATTTACTGCATTTAGTGCTGTCTCAACACTTTCTACATCACCATTTATAACTACTGATCCTGTAAAACGATCTAAAAATCCGATTTCAACATCTGAAGCCTTTGCCGCAATATCAGCTGCAATAATAGCTGTTTCAAAAGGAGTCAAAGTTAAAATTCCTATAGCTCCCTTTTCATCAATTCCTAGACGTTCATATATATCAGGCATTGGTGATGCAATAACATGAGCTATTGTAATTTGCTTTCCAGGTACTGACTCTTGTATAACACGCTCAATATTTCTTTCAAGAAATTCTCCCATAACTCTTACCTTCCATTTTATTATCTATTTAAAAATTCTTTAGTGACGAATCACTTTAACTGTTAAATCATATTTCTTAATCCAGCTTTCAATTTTATCTAAATCTTCATTATTTAAGCTTGGATCTCCTTCAATAGGATATTCAATTCCTAGTTGATTATATTTATTTACCCCCATCTTATGATAAGGAAGCAAATCAATGCCTTTGAAGTTTTTATAATCCTTAAACTGAATTAAAAATTTCATAACATTTTCAATATCTTCATTACTATCATTTACTCCTTTTAATAAAGGCATTCGAATCTTAACATTATATTTACGACGAATAAGTTCTTTTAAATTCTCTAAAATTTGTTCATTTCTCACTCCAGTTAATTGGAAGTGCCTGTCAGAATCAATATGCTTTATATCAAATAGGAACAAATCTGTGAACTCAGCAACCTTTAGCACTGATTCTAGCTTTGCATAACCGCAAGTTTCAATTGCAGTGTTTATTCCCTCTTGTTTACATGCCATAAGCAGGTTGCAAGCAGCTTCTGGTTGCATTAAAACTTCACCACCACCTAATGTAACACCACCACCGGAAATATCATAAAATGCTCTATCTTCTTCTATAATCTCTAAAAGTTCAGAAATAGTTTTTACCTGTCCTACTATAGATAATGAAGATTCAAGACAAGCATCAACACATTTCCCACATCCAAGGCAATCAATATTACGATTCACTTCGTGTTTTAGACTTTCCTTTGAAATAGTATGTATTCCTACTGGACAAGCATCAACACAAGCACCACAATTAACACATGAATTATTTTTAAACATTACCCTATATTTTTTTATCATTCCTTCAGGATTAGCACACCATTTACAACGTAAAGGGCATCCTTGGAAAAATATAAGAGTTCTTATTCCTGGTCCATCATACATATTGTATTTTTGTATATTAAAAATTGTTGCTTTTCGTTCAATCATTCCTAAATTCATATTCCCCATAGTATTCAATCTCCAGTTTTATTTATCTTGATTTTAAATAATGTTTTAAATGTTCCTTGCACACTAACATGATTTAACTCATGTTAGTGACAAGTTTTATAAAAATTAATTTAATGTCAAAATATACTTCTTTACTATCTGCAATTTGTAAAACAATTTACAGCATTTTAAAAGTGTGTAAGCATAGTTCTACTAATAATTTCATCTTGAACATCTTTGCATAATTCAACGAAGAATGCACTATATCCAGCAACACGTACAATTAAATCACGATATTGTTCTGGATGTTTTTGCGCTTCAATTAACGTATCATTATCTAGGTAGTTAAACTGAACTTCACCAAGACCAAGAACACATGCACTACGCAATAAAGTAATAATGCCATCTTCTCCTTCTTTGGTATCTAATAATCCAGATATAAGCTTAAAGTTATGAACCATACCTATATTCATACTGTCACAAGACATTTTAGAAACTGATTTTATAATTGCAGTAGGGCCCTTATAGTCAGATCCTTGTGATGGACTTATACCATCAGATAACGGCATCCATGCTCTACGTCCGTTTGCTGTTGCTCCAGTTAACTGACCAAATGGAGTGTTATTAGATATTGATAAAGTACCATGACTAAGTACTGAATATAATGTCTTAAATTTACGATGTTCTAGTTCTGTAAAATTGATTAAATCAGCAGCAATATAATCTGCATAATCATCATCATTACCATACTTAGGTGCCTCTAAACAATCTTTTCTAAGTTTTTCATATCCAACAAAATCAGCTTTTAATGCTTCATTTAATTCTTGCAATGTATATTTCTTTTCTTCAAATACTAACTTTTTAATAGCTGCCATAGAATCTGTATAAGTTGCAAGTCCACTCCATATTACTCCCGGCCCAAAGTTATACATAGCTCCGCCAGCTTCAACACCTCTACCATTATCCATACAACCTTCATACATAATAGACATAAGAGGTTTTGGTGCAAGTTCTTTATGAACACGTTGTGAAATTACAGTAGCAACACTTGTCCACTTAGTAATGTATTTTATTTGTTCCTTAACAGCACTTTCAAATTCCTCATAATTTTTAAAACTATTTATATCTCCCATATTAGGGCAAACTTGTTTTTCATACCAAAGAGGAATACCATTGTTAAGTACAAGTTCTATACATATAGGCCATTGAGTATATGCTGTAGATGTCCATTGATATAATCTTCCTGATTTTTGAGGTTCAACACATCCCATTAAGCAGTAATCTCTTGCATCCTCTATAGAAACACCTTTAGCAAGCATCATTTTTATATGCACATCATCAAAGTGACAAGCTGGGAATCCCATACCTGCACGAATTACATCCACAATTTTCTTAAGGTACTTTTGTGGTGATTGGTTATGAATACGACAAGCTAATGATGGTTGATAAATTTTAACATGACGAACTGCATCCATAAGCAGATAAGTCAATTCATTTGTAGCATCTCGTCCTTGTCTATCAACACCACCAACACACATATTGACAAATGGTTGATAACCTGCGAAGAATTTAGAACCACCTTCACTTGTAATCCACATCATTTCAGACATTTTAATAAGCATACATCCTGATAATTCAAATGCCTCAAAATCATTCATACGACCACTTTCAATATCATTTTTATAATATTCATACATGTATTGGTCAACACGTCCTATAGACATACCTGTTTGATTTTCTTCAACTACTAGTAAAGATTCAATAGTCCAAACAGCTTGAATCGCTTCCCAGAATGTACTTGGTTTATGTGCTGGTACTCTTGCATTAATTTCAGATATTTTTTGTAATTCTGCTTTACGCTTAGGATTTGTTTCTTTTTCGGCTAATTCAGCAGCATATTTAGATAAACGCTTAGCATAAATCATAACACCTTCAGTAGTATCAATAATTGCTTTATAGAAATAGATTTTTTCTATATGTTCTGGATTTTCATAATCAAGTTTTTCAAGATGTTCTTTTGCTTCTAATTGAATATCTAGCATACCCTTTTTCATTAGAATTACATCATATCCTGGATTTGAATCTCCTCCACCATTAATAGCATGATATGAACAATCTGAAACAAATGACTCTCCTGAAAGCTCCCATACTCCTGCTTCACGATATTGATTTTCACAATATTCATCAACAGATTTACCTGCCCAATATGGGAACAATTCTTCACGCATAATCTTCTTATCTTCTTCAGAAATATAGAATGGATCTTGCGCTCTTGTACCTATAGTATCTATTTCATCAACCATCCATCTCCATGCAATATCTGGAGAAAAAGCGCCAGCACGAGGTGCACCACAAGGAGCTCCTACAATCAATTCATTATCTTGAATTACTAATGGTGCAGTTTCACAGCAATATTTAAAACATTTAGCACGTAATAAAATCTTAGGCATGCCTGGATTTTCTTTAGCTATTTTAGTAATTGCCCTAGCACGATAAGTAGTTATTGATGGAACTTGTTTCAAATAATTTTCTTTTAATTTTAATAAACGTTGTGTTATTCCATCTGGAATTTTATCGCCTTCAGTACATACTACATGTTCTAAAACAGGTTCTTCTTTTGTGATTTCTTTTGAAACACCCTCAAATATCTTCATTAAACATTCACGTTCTTCAGCAGACATGTTTTGAGTGGCTTCTACAAATTTGTTTGAAAATTCACGAATATCCAATTTTTTACCTCTCATTCTTTAAATATATTTCAGACTTATAGCCTGATTGTTTAGTTTATTTTAAGTCTTTAATAACTTCTTTTAAGATATTTTGTAGAAATTCTACGTTATCTATGTCACATACTTCTGATTTTTTTTCAATGTTATCACATAAACCTTTATCTGATAACACTGAATCAATAATCTCATTTGTTTTACGTACTCCATATCCAACCTTACGAATATATATTAAGTTCATCGGAGAAACGTTATCGGATGTCATTCCATGACCTGCTGATCCACTTCCTAACGTCATTGAAGGAAACAAATTAGTTGTCGCTCCCATACTTCCAAAAGAACCTGGAGTATTTACAAGTACTCTACCAACTGGTTTTTTTAAAGCGAATTGACGAATCACTTCTTCATCTTTTGAATGAATTATTAGTGTATGTCCATGTCTTTCACTAAGTAACAATTCAATACACTTTTCACAAGCATGCATCCAATCATCCTCAATATAGTAAGATAAAACTGGACAAAGCTTTTCTCTAGAATAAGGATTGCCTTTTGACACATATTTTTGTTCTGAAATCAAAACCTTTACATCATTTGATACAATAAATCCTGCTCTTTTAGCTAAGTATTGAGGCGATTTGCCAACCACTTCAAAATCAACGCTTCCATCTGTATGATAAAAGATAGATCCAAGCTTTTCAGATTCATTTGCATCCATAAAGTAAGCTCCATTTTTTTGTAACTCTTTTTTCACTTCAGATGCAATTGGACTATCTACAACTATCGACTGTTCAGCTGCAGAAACCACACCATTGTCAAATATCTTACTATCAATAATATCTTTTACAGCTTGTCTTATATCAGCTGTACGTTCTATAAAAGCAGGTCCATTACCTGTACCACCATAAATTACTGGTTTGCCTGATTTATATGATTCCTTTAACAAACCTGGAACTCCTGTGTTCATTATTAAAGAAGTATCTCTATGATTCATTAATTCAGCAGTTCCACTAGGTGTTACATTATGGAGATATGCAAGTGCTCCTTCTGGTAAACCATATCCTTCAGCAGCTCTAATTAAAATATCAAGAGTTTTACTCATAGTATTTTTCGCTCTTGGATGAGGAGAAAATATAATAGCATTTCCTGATTTAATTGCAATTAATGCTTTATATATTGTAGTAGAGACAGGACTAGTTGATGGGCAAAATGCTATGATTACACCCATAGGTACACCTACATCCATAGTCTTATTCTCTTTATCTTCATTAATTATACCTACACATTTCATGCCCTTTAATCTATTAAACAAATACTTGCAAACAAAACGATTTTTTATACATTTATCTTCCCATTTACCATAATCTGTTTCATCACTAGACATCTTAGCAAGTTCTGAAATATGCTTTTTAATTTCCTCTATCATCCGTTCAACGATCTCATCAAGCTTTTCCTGTGAGAATGTTGCTAATTTTCTTTGTGCTTCTCGAGCATTTTCAACAAGAATTCGTGATTCTTGTATGGAGAGTAAATCATTATCAATAGTACTCATTTTCTTCTCTCCTTTTCATTAGAAATATTTTTTTAATTCCAACATATTCTACTTAATATGCATAAGTCTTCACCTTTATGGAAGTAAATTTTCAATCTTATAACGCGCAATAATCTTTTCAAGATCCTGATGTGGACTTGCAATAACAACTGAGCTATAAACATTACCATTTTCCATATCATTAACAGCTTTTACGCCAGCTTCTACTGCCGCTTTACAGGCTCCTACATCTCCACGAACCAATACAGAAATGTAACCTGATGCAACATTTTCATAGCCTATAAGTTCAACATCTGCTGCCTTACACATAGCATCGGCTGCTTCTAAAACAAAAACTAGACCAAAAGTTTCAATTAATCCTAAAGCTTGATATCTTGCCATCTCTATATCCTCTCTCTTCCTTGTTTTTATGAATCAACATCATGTACAGAAACAATATCTCCAACTTCTCTAATAGGACGTGGCATAACATTTTTTGCTGTTAATTTACCTATAGCAGCAGCAGCTTCAGCACCTGCTTCTACAGCTGATGTAACTGCTGCTACATCACCCTTAATCATTATTGTAACAAGGGTTGATCCTACATTTTCATATGAAATCAACTCCACATTTGCAGCCTTTAACATTTTGTCTGCCGCTTCAATTGCTGGAACCATTCCTAATGTTTCTACAAGACCTAAAGCTTCTTCACCATAATATCTCATTTAGAATACCTCCCTTCCTTGTTATTAACCTTTAATATATTTATTAATTGTTTCTGCTCCTTCTTTGTGTGCATGATAATAAACCCTTAATTCACCATCATTGTCCAAATCAAATCTTGTTTCTTCAAGAAGTCCATTAGCTTCAGCTGTCATTAATGCTGTTAATACATCTTTCTTGTTAAGAGCTTTAAAATTGCCATACTCATCTTTTAATGCATCTATAACATCATCAGTACACGCTTCTTTAACTTTAGTGAAATATTTTAGAATTGCATAATTAAGTGGTTTCATTACTTAGCTTCCCCCTTTTTTCTAAATAAATCTAATGGGTTCATAGCTATTGTTAATATTCCAAATACCATTAACACAGCTGCAATCCAAACTATAGGAGGTAATGCCCATCCATCTATTTTGCAAAATACTCCAAGTACAATCCAGCAACAGAATGGACCCCAGAATGAGAATGTACCATTACATGCCATGCCAAGTGCAGCACCACACATACTATTACCGTTATACCAACACATATAAGAAACGAATGCGAAAAGACCACTTAAAGCAAAGCAAATCATAGCAGGTCCGCTTGTAAATGCTTTACCAACTAAATTAGCTGAAAAACCAACACTTCCGCCAAAAATAATACCAAATATAGGTACTAAAATTATTAAGTTTGAAAGACCTGATGTTGCTTGACGTATAGTAATACCAATCTCTGAATCAATCATGGATGTACCATAACCAGCTACGCAGCCTTCAAATCCCCATCCTAGAGCAGCGATAAATGCTATACAAATACCTAAAAACATCCCTTCTGGAGCATCTCCCCCAATACTTGTACTACCAATCATAAAACTAGATAAAACACAAATACCTATACCAAGCATCATACGTTTATTTAATTCTTGTTTAAATAAAACCCTACCTAAAATAGCACCAATAGCTGGACAAAGAGCAGTAATCGGAATAACAATTGAACCTGCCATTTGAAGACCAACAACATAAGCTGTGCTTGCAATAGGACCACCTATAAGAGCTGCCAAAATCATTACTCCACCCGGAGTAGTTTTAATACATCTAAAGAAATCTCCAATTTTCCCTTTTACTATTGCATAAAGTATAGCCCAAACGGCACTACATGTATCATTTACCGCACTACCAAGTGCACCTAGTAAGTAAGTAATAACAAGCAATGATAAACCCGCTGTGTTTTCTCCATACCAATCTGCCCAAACTCCCTTAGTCATACCAAGTGTTAAAAATGCTGAATAAAATCCATACATTAATCCTGAAAATAAAGCAATTGAAATACCTTTTTTAAGAAAGTTAGATGATAACTTCTTTTTAGCAGCAATTGCAGACAAATTATCTACACCTGACATTTCACTCATAAACTAAAACCCCTTTCATTCATAAACATTAAATATATTGTTAAAAATATATTGTTAAATAAAAATTTATACTGACTATATTTGAAGCTAAGTAAACAATAAGATATCTAGTAAAGGTTTACAAGAGCCATTTAGAATTTTATTCAAATACAGTCTCATAGGATTCACAATTGTTATAATTTTATTAACATCTATTATCTGATTTTGAAATTACAGAATAACTTTTCATTTTTTATATCTTTGTAAGTATTTTTATCATTAATTAAATTATAGTCCTTACCCCCTAGGGGAAAGTCAATAGAATATTTTATATATGAATTTACAAATTATTTTTAATTTATAAATTTATACAAATTAGAATTATATAACATTATTTAGGAAGTTAAAAATTATCTATACGCTAGGTTTAATCAATGTTTTACTATAAGCAAATCTAAAAATATTATCACATTAGTTTAAATAAATATTATGTACTTAAACTAAAAACAAGAATTCTTTTATTCTAAAAAAAAGAATTCTTGTTTAAAATACACTTATCTATCTCTTATACATTCCCCCTTAGGGCAACGTTTTCATTTAGTGGTTATTTCTTTTTTCTATTAACTTTAACCATTATTTCTGTTACAAATTTATCACTATTTTTAGTTGTCCAATAATCTGTAACATATCTTTCATATGATTTTTCTTCACATTTATAACCATTCTTACCTGCCCACACTTTTATCTTTTTATATGTTTCATCAATAGTCTCATGTGTTCCTATATGATAACAAGAAGCAACCATAAATCCTCCAAATCTAGTAGTTTCATTCTCCTTGCATTTTAGAATTGTTTCCTGCATTATCTTCATTTTATTGCAATTGCCATTAATTTTTTCCTCGAATGAAGGAAATTCTATTATCACAGGACCTGTTATAGCATTATCTATACTTTCTATGTAATTAGTAAACTCTATGTTTATTATGGAATCCATATAGTCATAATCAAAATCTTGATTTAAATAAACCATTGTACGAGCTTCAACATATTTTATAGATATATCTTTGATATCATTTTCAATTACCATCTGTGCCTCAATTATAAGATCATACCAGTCTTTTATTGATTTAAGTTTTAAATTAATTTCATTTTCTATTTCTTTAAGTTCATCAATTTTTTGACCAAAGCTTTTTTCAAAAATCGAATAATTTGTTCCTTCAAGAAATTCCTTCATTTCTTCAAGTTTAAATCCACTCTGCTTATAATATTTTATCATTGGTACAGATAGTAACGTTTTTTTGCTATAATATCTATAACCATTTTCAGCAGATACTTTATCAGGGCTTAGTATTCCTTTTTTGTCATAATATCTAAGTGCTTTTTTAGATAAATTGCAGATTTTCTCAACTTGTCCTATACAATACAATTTATTTTCTCTCATAAAATACCCCCACTTATTTTCATACTAAAATTTAACTATAATACAACCGAATATAAGCTTTTCTTATATTATTTTATATAATTGTAAGATAATATTCAATAAGTAAATAATTCATTCACATTCTTAATATTATAAATAATTAAACCTAATATTACAAATTTATATCTAATTTCAAAAAAATGAACTAATGTAATAAAAAAACCACTCATTTTTGAGTGGTTTTCATTAAACTACTTGTTTCCTGTAACTTTATCTAAAATATTTAATAAATCTTCTTTTGTTGCTTCTCTAGGATTTGCAGTTGTACAAATATCCTTCATAGCGGCATTTAAAATATCTTCCTTAACTTGATCTAATAAACTTATGTCAGCTCCCTGTTCTTTTAATGTAGTAGGAATCATTAATTTTTTTTGTAACTCAACAATATGTCTAATTAGATTATTAACTCCAATATTTACAGTAGATGCATGTAAATTTAATATTTTAGCAATTCTTTGATATTTTTTAGCAGCTACTTCATACTCTTTATTATAAAAATTGTTATTAAGTTTAGCATTATATTCTATTATATGAGGCAGTAGTATTGCATTACTTCTTCCATGAGATATATGTAGTTTACCACCTAATGCATGTGCTAAACTATGAGTAATACCAAGTCCTGCTGAATTAAACGCCATACCTGCTAAGCAAGATGCATTATGGATTTTTTCCCTTGCTAAAAGATTACCACCATTAGAAAAAGCTTCTGGTAAAAATCTAAAAGCTAAAGAAATCGCTTTTTCCGCCAAAGCATCTGAAAAATCATTAGCATTTTTTGAAACATAAGCTTCAATAGCATGGGTAATTACATCCATTCCTGTATCTGCTGTAATAACTGGAGGTACAGAAGTTACAAGTTCAGGATCAAGTATTGCTACCATAGGAAGAAGTGCTTTATCTGCTAACGCATATTTTAATCCTTCTTGCTTGTTAGTTATTACTGCATATTCAGTTACTTCAGATCCTGTACCGCTTGTAGTTGGTATTGCAAAACATTCTTCTATTTCATTGACTGATCCTAAAATTTGTTTTGAATACTCTCTTATTGCCTTAGCCGCATCAATTGATGAGCCACCACCAAGGGCTATCATAATTTGTGCATTACAAACTTGTAATGTTTGAATTCCAGCAGCAATGATTTCTACTGGAGGATCAGGTATTATATCACTAAATATTGTTACCTGACAATCAACTAACTTTTCCTGTACTTTTGCAGCCATTCCTGAAGATTCTATGAATTTATCACATACAATCAATACTCTTTTATTTTTTATTTCACTTAATCTACTTAAAGAACCTTTTCCAAAATAAACATTTGTACTAATACTAAATTCTTTCATATATATTCTCTCCTAATTTTTAAGTTTATAAAATATGAATGATTTAGTTATTCTTTAATTTACAATACAAAGACTAGACTACAATGTTAAAATTATAACAATTTAAAGCAAATACCTATTACCACATTATATCACGATAAAATGATAATAGGCAACATATTTATAAATAAATAATTTTATTAACTTCAGTATCAGAGATAGCTATTAATTGCTCTTTTTATCTCCCCCATATGTTACTATCTTTATAATAATTTATACCTTGATTTTTCATTCTTTCCCCCTGTTTCTCCAATCTGCTCTTATACTGATTCCAATCTCTATTTTCTTTTTGTGTCCATCCTATCTCAGCATAACCTAGTAACCTTGGATATATCATATAATCCATAGCTTTTGTATTAGTAATTGTCTCTGTCCATAATGGTGCTTCTATACCTAAAACCAATTCCTTTGGTGCATAATCAGTAGGATCCCATTGATATGCGGTTTCTACTGGAATGTAACCTGCCCATGTTAATCCATATGGCGTACTATCATCATATTTCATATCCAAATAAGCTTTTTGTGCAATTGAAACAATCATTTTCATTTCTTTTTTCCTAGCTGCTTCATTTGAATCTTTCCAATTTTGTAATATTAAACTTGAATTTATTTCTGGAGATGTATCAATAGGATCCCAACCTATTGGAGTTTTCCCATACTTTTCAACTATTTTAGATACTCTACCTACAAAATAATCATAATCTTCTTTTTTAGTACTATTAGCCTCATCTCCACCTATATGAATATATTTTGAAGGTGATATTTCTGAAACTTCTTTAATTACATTATCTATAAATTCATATGTTTTTTCACTGTCTGTCATAAGAGAACTGAAACCCACCTCAGTTCCTGTATATAAAGGCTTCTTTTTACCATTTTTATTTAAAAATCCATAAGAAGCTAATGCAGCATTGCTATGGCCTGGCATATCAAATTCAGGAATTATTTCTACATATCTTTCTGCTGCATATTTAACTAAATCTTTAAACTCTTCTTGTTTATAATATCCACCTTTTCCTCCACCAACTTCTGTACTTCCACCGATTGTAGTTAAGTCAGGATATTTTTTTATTTCTAGACGCCATCCTTGATCATCACTAAGATGTAAATGAACTCTATTTATTTTGTATTGAGCTGCATAATCTATCTGACGTTTAACTTCATCTATAGTAAAAAAGTGCCTAGCCACATCAATCATTATTCCTCTATAATTGTATTCAGGTTTATCGTCTATTATTGAAGCTGGAACACTCCATTCTACATCAGTAGCTATAGTATTTTTTTCAATGTCTGGTGGCAATAATTGTCTTAATGTTTGAACTCCTCTTGAAATACCTTCTGCCTTATATGCTAAAATTTTAACATTTTTAGGTGTAGTTACCATTTCATAACCTTCATTACCTTGATTTTCTTCTGATCCTATAGTAGTTAAATAAATACTACCTGATTTACCTTCTTTTCCTTTAATAATATTTAATTCAAATCCAGTTGAAGCCTTTAATTTTCCTCTTATAAACTCTGCAATTTTACTAATCTCTTCTGTTTCTTCTTTAGTATTTCCTTTTACATAAATTGAAGTATCTTTTGTAAGTATAAAATTTCCGTCACCTTTTTTATAATTTAGAGGTCTTGGAATAATATCATTCTTACTATCTGCTGCTGAAAAAATCGCTTTTGATTCATTATTTCCCTTGAAAATTATTCCAATAGAAACAGTTACTAATATCAGCATTAGCATAATTATAGATATGAACGTCCAATGCTTATTAGATGTATTCTTCATTAACTCACCATCCTTAAATATTTTAAAATATATGATTTCTTTGTATATTATTATAGAAATCACTTTTAAACCTTCATTATTATTTTATAACCTAAGAGAGGCAAGTATATACTATGAAATCACTGACTTACTAATTTTTATTTCTTCCTAGTAGTATACATATAAAAAAATTAGTAACAAAACTGTCTAGTACAATATTTATACTTTATGTTTTTATTTATATAAAAGCTTATTATCTATTTAATTACCTTGCACAAAATATATTACAAATATTAACAAAAGTATCAATTTCCAATACTTTTAAGAAGTATTTTAAATTTAAATCAGTATTAAAGTTTAATTTTTTAACTTAAAAAAAGACCAGTATAATTTAGTATCCTGATCTCTTTTTATTTATAAGTTTTAATATCTTTTCTATATCTTTTTTTATATCTATTTATTATTCTTTAACCATTCAAATGCACTATGTGCATAAACAGCTGCACCTACGTGTAAACAATCTTCATTAAATATAACCTTCGGGTTATGTTGACCATACTTAAATCCTTCTTGTTCACTACCCCCTCCTAAAATAACCATAGTTCCAGGTACTTTATCTAATATTTGAGAGAAATCTTCAGAACCACCTAAATTTATATCTATTTTAGATATATTGTTGCCTAATTCTTTTTTTAAATATTCACCAAATTCCTCAGATATTTTAGGTTCACAATATAAAGCAGGTGTAGAATCAATAATCTCTAGTTTAGCTTCTGCCTTAAAAGTTTTAGCAGTAAAATCTACTACTTCATTCAATCTTTCAAGTAATTTTTTTCTATTTTTCTTTGAAAAACTTCTCATAGTACCAGTTAAAGTAGCTTCTTCTGGTATAATATTAGCACTATCTCCTGAATTAAATGTTCCAATAGTAATTACAGCCATATCATTTGGATCGCTTTCTCTACTTATTAATTCCTGTAATGCTAAATGTATATGTACACCTACATTTATAGGGTCTATTGTTTGATTTGGCATAGCCCCATGTCCACCTTGCCCTTTAATAAAAATCTTAAAAATATCTGAAGAAGCTGCACAATATCCTGTGCTATAAGCTAAATATCCTGTTGGCATAATTTTAGATAATATATGCATTCCAAATGCACTATCTACTTTAGGACTTTCTAATACTCCTGCATCTATCATTGCTTTTGCTCCTCCCAGACCTTCTTCGTCTGGTTGAAACATAAGTTTAACTGTTCCTTCTAGTTCATCTTCTTTTTCCTTTAATAACTTGGCAGCACCTAATAACATTGCTGTATGGGTGTCATGACCACAAGTATGAGCACATTGTGTCTTTGAAGAAAATTTTAATCCACTTTCTTCTTTCATTGGCAAAGCATCCATATCAGCTCTTAACAATATTACTTTTCCGTTTCTTTTTCCTCCTATTGTTGCCACTATTCCACTCTTGCATATTTCTTCTGGACTACATCCTATTTCTTTAAGTTTTTCTATTACATATTCTTTAGTTATAGGTAATTCATTTCCAAGTTCCGCATTTTCATGTAAAAACCTTCTATTTTTTATTATTTCTTCTTCAATTTCCTTTGATCTTTCAAAAAATCCACACATATTTATACACCTCTACTACTTTATTATTTAAAAATTTAATCTTATTATATGTATTTTTATAATAAACTATATTAGTTTCTAATACTTTCTATAAATAAACCTTATGATAACATTACGAAAGTATTATCATGTGATTTAAAGTTTCCACTTAACATACAATTTATCTAAATAAGCTTTATTAAAAATCTATTTATTATATACATTTAAATATATTCTATATTATTTTTTTCACACCAATCAATAGCTAATTTGTATTCAGTATTTTCTCTATAATCATACCATTCACTAAGATGTTCAATATTTTCAATATATTCTCTTAGTTTACGTAATGAATATTTTTCTTGTAATTCTTCTAATTTCTTATCTTTAAAGTTTTCATCATCTAAAGACTTACAAAAATCTATCATCATTCCATATTCATTTATCTCATCTTCATTTGGTAATTGAATATAGTCTTCAAAGTTTTCCTTTAAATCATGCAAACAGATTATTAATTCCCTTTCCCACTCCTCAAAATTTTCAAGATTGTTAATATCATCTGCTTTATAATTTGAAGTACTTTCATCTTCTAAATATATAATTACACCTGTTTTTTTATTGTAATAATGACTCAATAATTCTCCTTCAAATTCTATTGCCTCTATTACATCACTTAAATTTACTTGCATGTTTTTACCTCTTCAATTATATTTTAAGTTAATACTTTTATGTAAAGTATATTATACTCTAGCTTGATTACATAAAACATTTATTATTATAATCATTACACTTTTGTTTGTAATTCATACCATTCTTCTTATTTAAGTTAAATTATTAATATAAGAAGATCTGCATCAAATTCATTTTGATACAGACCCTAAATCAAATCTATTTAATCATATTATCCATTTCATTATTAAGAACATTGTGAATAGCTTTTGCAACACCAAAATTATCATTACTATCTGTTATGTATTTAGCTATATCCTTAACTTCTGGTATTGCATTTTTCATAGCAACACTTTCTTCAAATATTTCAAACATTGAGTAGTCATTAAAACTATCTCCAAGAATCATAACATTCTTTATGTCTATATCCATTTTTTTAGCTACTTGTTCTAAAATGATTCCTTTTTGAGCATTTAAATCAGTTATTTCTATATTGTCATCAAATGATGATGATATTGCGAGTCCTTCAAGCTTTCCAATAGTCTTTTTCATTTTATCTATTAGCTCTACATCTTTATGAAATGCTACAAATTTTCTTACTTCTATTCCATCTTTAAAAAATTTTTCTACATCTTCAATATATTTTAAACTTGTAAAAAATCCTTCTTTTTCTGCCATTTTTCTAGCTTCATCTTCTGTTAAGTTAGGATTAAAAGTCAAAGTTCTAAACACAACCTCTTGAAGTGCCTCTTCTCTTGTAGATGTAGTAAATACACCTTTATCCGTAAATATACGCGCTGGTAATTTATTTTCATCTAATATCTCTATTATTTGTTTTACATACTTTTCGTTTATATTTATTACCTTTAAAATATTACCATCTTCATCTCTATACTCTGCTCCATTAGAAAGAATACATTGACATTTTATATTATGCTTATCTAATATGCCTTTAACACTATCGTACTCTCTACCTGTAGATATTGTAAATATTATTCCAGCCTCTTCTGCTTTTCTAATTGCATCAACTGTTTCTTCATCTATATCATGGTTATTATTTAATAAAGTACCATCCATATCTGATGCTATAAGTTTTATCATTAGAATCACTCCATTCTCAATATAGTTTATTATCCTTAATATATAGTATCATGTATTCTGCATAAAATTATATAATAATTAAAATTTTTCTTACTATATTAAAATTGTCTTCTAAATTTAAGTCTATTTAAGAGTCTTCTGTATATCTGATATTATTATCTCTTCAGTTAGGTGATAACGTTCATATAGCTCTTCTAATGGTACACTGTCAGTAAATTCTTTTGAAGCACCAAAGTTTAGTACTTTCATTTCTTTATCTCCATAGAACCTTGAAATTTTTTCTCCAAATCCCCCATCAAGTATTCCATCTTCTAATGTTATTACTAGCTTATGATTATCTAATAATTCATTTAATAGATCTTTATCTATTCCACTTATGAATCTAGGATTAATTAATGTAGCATTTATTCCTGTTGATTCTTTTAATCTCTTTTGTACCTTTTCTCCAAGATCATAGAAACTTCCAAGAGCAATGATTGCTACTTCATTTCCATCTTTAACCTTCTTATAAGTGTTTAACTTATCAAAGTTAGGTTCAATTTTAACTCCGCTTGATACTACAGTCATATTTGGAACACGTATTGCTACTGGATATTTATCTTGTTCTATTCCCCATTCCATCATTGCAATATATTCTTCTTTGTTTGTTGGTGCAAGATATACTATATTAGGAATATTAGATATTAATGGTATATCAAATATTCCAAGATGTGTTACATCTCCACCACTTATGCCTCCACCATGAACCATAATAAGTGCCGAATTATTATTTATAGCAAGATCTTGAGATAATTGATCATAAGTTCTTTGGATAAATGAACTTACAAAAGATGCAACTGGCTTGCCTCCTTGTGATGCTATTCCTGATGCCAGTGCTATAGCATGTTCCTCTGCTATTCCAACATCTATAAATTGATCTTTAAATTCATGTCTAAATGAACTTAAACCTACTGAAGCTGGGGTAGCAGCTGTTATTGCTACAATACTGCTATCTTTTCTTGCTTTTTGTGATAAAATTTCTCCTGCAATATTTCCATATGTCTCACTAGCACTTTTCACTAAAGATTCTTTGGTTTTTAAGTCAAATGGCATTACCCAATGAAAAGCTTCTTTGTTTTGCATTGCATCTTCATATCCTTTTCCTTTAACTGTATGCATATGAACTACAACTGGATGATCTATATCTTTAACTTTTGAAAATGTTTCAATTAATGATTCAATATCATTTCCATCTTTAACATAATGATAATCAAATCCTAAAGATTTAAAAAAATTATTTTCTGCTTTTCCATTAGTTTTACGAAGTAAAGCTAAATTTTGATAAAGTCCACCATAATTTTCTGCTATAGACATATCATTATCATTTACAAGTATTATTATATTTTTTCCTGATGCAGATGCATTATTTAAGCCTTCATAAGCTTCTCCCCCACTTAAAGATCCATCACCTATAACAGCTATAATATTTTCCGTATTTCCCTTTACATCACGTGCTTTTGCCAATCCACACGCTAAACTAATTGAAGTTGATGTATGCCCCACTGTAAAGAAATCATATTCACTTTCATTTTGTGAAGTATATCCTGTAACACTTTTATATTCATCTGGATTTGTAAATGCATTTTTTCTTCCAGTTAAAATTTTATGTGTATATGATTGATGTGAAACATCATAAACAATCTTATCTATTGGTGAATTAAATACACAATGAAGTGCTATTGTTGCTTCAACCATACCTAAGTTTGATCCAAAGTGTCCACCAGTCTTACTTACTCTTGTTATTAAAATTTCTCTTATTTCATTAGATAATAATTTTAATTCCTCATTATTAAGTCCTTTTAAGTCTTTTGGCTCATTAATTCTATTTAAAATATTCAATGACATACTAATGCCTCCTAATTTTTTTAAGTTTTAAAGCAGTAATGCTTGCTATGTTGATTAGTATAAAACTTAGAGTTAACTCTAAGTCAATAGATAATTTCTAATAATTATTTTTTCTAACTTTTTCTTTACTTAGAGTTGACTCTAATTGGTATAATATAATATCACTTATTTTTATGAGGTAACATAATGCCATATACTATTAAAGAAGTAGCTGAAAAATATAACTTATCAGTTCATACTCTTCGCTATTATGAAAAAGAAGGTTTACTTCCATTTATTGAACGTAATAAACAGGGTAATAGAATTTTTAGTGATAAGGACTTGGAATGGCTTAATATAATATGTTGTTTAAAAAATACTAATATGCCAATAGCTAAAATCAAAGAATACGTTGATTTATGCATAGAAGGTCCTGAAACCATTTGTAAGCGTGAAGATATACTTTTAAGACATAAAAAATATATAGAAAGTGAAATAGAAAATTTTAATTCATATCTTAGAGTTGTAGATAATAAGATAAATCATTATATTAAAGAACAAAAGTCTATAATTTGTAAGTAAAAGTATAGATTTTTTTCTAAATATAATTTAAATGTTAAAATTGAGAAAATAGTTTAATTATTAGTTTAGCTATAAAAATCCACGATAATATAATCAAAACATTACCGCGGATTTTATAGTTTATTCTAAAAAATCATCTTTATTTTTCTTTTCATAGCTGCCATACATTAACCACGCAACTACTGAGAAGATTAAGGGGCCAGCTACACTCCAAATTGTTGTTTGCATATCCCCTTCTATAGCTGGCTGTATTATACAAAATAAATTAGCGAGTCCTACTGTTAAAACAACTATACAAGTCCAAAAATTTGCAATTCCTTGAGTTTTGAACACTACGAATGGTTTATTGATTTCTGTTTTCTTCTTAAAATACGGGAATGCAAGAGCTATGAACACATATGGCAGTGTCATAGCTACGTTAGTCATGGAAACAAGTATATTGAAGAATGCAGCCATTGAGCTTCCTCCAAAAGCTACCAATCCTATCATTACACAAACTATGGTAGCTTGAATCCACATAGCATTAATAGGCAATCCGTGTTTAGTTTCTCCAATTTTTCCAGGCCATAATTTAGTAGGTGTGCCTTCAATTATCTGCTTTAATGGTGAATACATAAGTGTAAAAAATGCGCCGGATAATGCTAGAAACATTGAAAGTCCAACATATCTTGCAACCCCCTTACCTAAAACTATAGCCATGTTCTCGCTTGCTCCAAAAGCTGTACCAAGTGAATATCCCAGATTAGACATAACTATATAACTTGCATTTCCCAGATTAACTTCCTTAATCCCCATTACACTTTCCCAATTAGTAAATACACCAATGAACAGTATTCCTAATGAATATCCTACTGAGATTATAGCTGCTGAAATAAGAATTCCTTTGGGAAAAATTTTTTCTGGCTTTTCAGTTTGATCAACTAATCCACCCACAGCCTCTATTCCTCCATAAGCGAATAGAGCATATACTACAAATGCTAACGAAGCAATTATATCTCCAATATATTTAGGATTTGGCGTTTGTGTAAATGATTTAACTCCTTCAATTGGCTCAGCTAAATTTCCATGGTTCCCTAAAAATACTGCTATAGCACCAGTCCAAAGGAATATATTCAATAATAAAACTGCTGTTCCACCTAATGATGTTACTTTCTTTATCTTATCCATCCCTTTGGTTGATGTATAAGTTACTACTAGTATCCATATAATTCCTAAAACTCCCAAAACTTGTGGTCCTTGAATACCAAATAAAGCCCAGCTTTGTGTTGTATCTTTTCCGAATATAGCATTTGATACTGGAATCCACATACCAGATGCAACGTTAACCATCCAAGTTACATAAGAAAAATACCACATAAATGTTCCTATGAATGCGAATCTTGGTCCAATGGATTTCTTCATCCATGAATAGATTCCACCTTTTTCATCCTTAAAAGCAGAACCAAATTCAGCTACCATTAATGCAAACGGAACAAAAAAGGTTATTCCTGAAAAAATGTACCAAGGAATAGCTGCATAACCCATCTTGTAAAATGATCTTGGAATATTGTTAAATCCATAAACAGATGTAAAAATCATTAATATCAAAGGTACCAAGGTTAATTTTTTTGTTGATTTTACGCTTGACTTCATTTTTTTCCTCCTTATTTTAAATTTGTTAAATATTTTCTTTCATATTTTCTAAACTGTTGTTTTATTTCAATTACAACAACAATACTTTTTCCATATTACATTATTTTTATGTATCAACTCTAATAACTAAATTGCACCACATAGAATTCATATAACTAAGAAGAAAAATCTCTCAATATTATTATATAATGTAAATACATTATTTTTTATTGACTTATTT
This sequence comes from Clostridium sp. ZBS2, assembly GCF_023845855.1. Classification (NCBI taxonomy): domain Bacteria; kingdom Bacillati; phylum Bacillota; class Clostridia; order Eubacteriales; family Clostridiaceae; genus Clostridium; species Clostridium sp. ZBS2. The sequence continues at coordinate 273,262 of NZ_JAMQIF010000019.1, read as the reverse complement.
ATAATTTTACGCCATAATTATGTATGAATTAAAAAGTAAATAACTTAGATAGAGGCGCGAAATTTAATAGTAGTATTATGGAGGTAAGCTCAATGAAGTAATACGAAAGGAACTTTCGCCGAAGTAAATAGTTGATTGCTTTCATGCTATTTACTGGTCTTATGTAAAATATATATAAGACTGTCACAAATTATTTTGTGGAGAGCTATTTTCAATGGAAATTTACGATATTGTAATATTTATTTAAATATACAACTTTCGTATTTATGTCATGAGTATATGCTCATGGCATTTTTTATTGTTTAAAGCACATAAAAAAATCGCCAAGGCCACTGTGGAAACGTCGATTTTTTAGCCATGCACCCTTTCCAAACGCAGTGCAGGAATAATGGTGCGGCATTGGTCTATTATTTTTTCATGTGCCTAAATCTTTATATTATCTTAGTTACTTACTTATGGAAATTTAAACCATAAGGAGGATAAAAAAATGAGTGAAGAAAAAAATGAATTAAAAAGAAGTTTAAAAGCAAGACACTTAAACATGATAGCAATAGGTGGTTCTATTGGTACTGGTATATTTCTTGCAATGGGTGATACCTTACATGTAGCTGGACCCGGCGGTGCATTGGTAGCTTATGGATTAGTTGGCATCATGGTATACTTTTTAATAACTAGCTTGGGAGAAATGGCAACTTATATGCCAATTGCTGGCTCTTTTAGTTCCTATGCTAATAAATTTATTGATCCAGCACTTGGATTTGCCCTTGGATGGAACTATTGGTACAACTGGGCTATAACAATAGCAGCAGAAATGGTTGCCGGTTCTTTAATTATGAAGTATTGGTTTCCAAATGTAAATGCATTATTCTGGAGTATATTATTTTTAACAATAATAGTAGGTTTAAACATTTTATCATCAAAAGCATATGGTGAATCAGAATTTTGGTTTGCTGGAGTTAAAGTAGTTACAGTTCTTATATTTTTAGTAATAGGTGTTTTAATGATTTTAGGTATAATGGGTGGAAATGAAATAGGATTTCATAACTATACTATAGCTGATGGTCCATTTCATGGAGGTATTAAGTCTATATTTTCTATATTCTTAATTGCAGGTTTTTCTTTTCAAGGAACTGAACTTATAGGAGTTGCTGCTGGTGAAAGTGAAAATCCTGAAAAAACTATACCCAAAGCTATACATTCAATATTTTGGAGAATATTAATATTTTACTTAGGAACAATAATTGTCTTAGGTGCTATAATACCATTTACTAGTGCAGGACTTGATACAAGTCCCTTTACAATGGTATTTGAAAGAGCTGGTATAGCAGGAGCAGCTTCCTTAATGAATGCAGTTATATTAACTTCTGTATTATCTGCTGGTAACTCTGGCATGTATGCATCAAGTAGAATGCTTTTTTCCATGGCTAAAGAGGGTATGGCCCCTAAAATATTTGCTAAAACCAATAAAAAAGGAGTACCTGTAAATGCTGTACTTTTAACTACATTAATTGCTTCAGCTTGTTTTTTAACTGGTATATTTGCTGAAAGTACCGTTTATGTTTGGCTTGTTGCTGCATCTGGTCTTGCTGGATTTATAGCTTGGGTAGGTATAGCCATATGTCACTATAGATTTAGAAAAGCATTTATTCACCAAGGTAAGGATTTAAAAAGTTTAAAATACAAAGCTATATTATATCCATTTGGACCTATATTAGCTTTAATAATGTGTACAATCATAATGTTGGGACAAGGCTACTCATGTATAAAACCCGATGGAATTGATTGGCAAGGTTTAATTGCATCTTATATAGGAATTCCCCTATTTCTTGCATTGTATATAGGTTATAAAATTAAACATAAAACTAAAGTTATTTCTTTAGATGATGTTAATTTAAATTTCTCTGAAAATAATAATGATTTAGAGGAAGTTAAATTCAAAACATCAGAATCAGTATAATTGACATAATAAAATTTAAATGTAAAAACCCACGGCTAAGTTTAATGAACTGCACCCTTTATAAAAACAGTTTTATTATTTTAACTGTCTACTATAAAGGAAGCATATCATAATTAATCGTGGGTTTCTTGTTTGATGCCATCATGACCTTTAAAATCCATCACCAAATAAATCAATTGTATCTAATTCTATAAAATATCTGTTGAACTTTAATGAGTATGCACTCCTGTAAATCCATCTTCATGTATATGATCTATTCCAAGTCCTTTAATATGTTCATGTGTGTGCATAAATGATACTTGTAATTTTTTATTTACAGGGTTAACTCCCACATATGCGTTTACACCAAACACGTCTTTTAACATTTCAGAATTTATCACTTCTTCTACTGTTCCAAAATTCTTTATCCTTCCATCTTTCATTACAATTAAATAATCACAATACATAGATGCTAGATTCATATCATGTATAGCTGCTAACGTAGTTATATTAAGACTTTTAACTAAGTCCATAATTTGTATCTGATATCCTATATCTAAATGATTTGTTGGTTCATCTAATATTAAAAATTTAGTATTTTGAACTAAAGCCCTTGCTATTAATGTTCTTTGTTTCTCTCCACCTGATAAATGAGAAAAACTCCTCTTACTATAGCTTTCTAAGCCTACCTTTTTTAGCATTTCTCGAACCATCTGTAAATCATCTTTAGAGTAATCTTCAAAAACAGATTTATATGGATATCTTCCCATCTTTACTATTTGCTCAACAGTAAAATCAAAGTGAGTATTACTTTCTTGAGCTAAAACTGCAATTTCTTTTGCACAATCTTTATGTTTCATCTTATCTAATTCTTTATTATCTAATAATACACTTCCACTTGATGGTTTATAGAGTCTGTATATATTTTTAAGTACTGTAGATTTTCCTGAACCATTAGGACCTATAATTCCTACAAATGAACCTTTTTTAATCTCAAAAGATATGTCTTTTAATATTTCTTTTTTCTCTATATTAAACCTTAAATTTCTAACCTGTACTTTAAACATTACTCTTTTCCTCCAAACGAATAGTTTTTCTTAGAAATTAAGTATAAGAAAAATGGACCTCCAACTAATGAAGTTATTATTCCTATAGGTATTTCTATTGGTGGGAAAAGCCCTCTAGCTATAATATCTACTGTTATTAAAAATATAGCACCTATTAATGATGAAAGTATTATAAGTTTTTTATGATCACTTCCTACTATAGTTCTACATATATGCGGCACTACAAGTCCTATAAATCCTATTGCTCCAGTTATAGAAACTAATGATGATGTAAGCAGTGTCGCTAATATTAAAATTATAGATTTTATAAGCTTTATATTTATTCCAAGTATTATTGCACTGTCATCACCAAGAAGTAATATATCTAGTGATTTAGATATCATTAACGCTATTATCATAACTACAACTAAAATAATAAATGGGAATAATAACACATCCCACTTCGCTCCCCCTAAGCTACCAACAGTCCAAAATAAAGCACTCTTTGCTTGATTTGAATTTTCTGCTGAATATATAATTAAGTTAGTAAGTGCCGAGAAAATTGTTGATATTGCCATCCCTGATAATACTAATCTTGTTGTAGATGTTGCTTTTCCCATTTGAGTGCCTATAGCAAAAACTAACATTCCTGATATAAGAGAACCTAAAAAGGCTCCTGCTCTAATACTATTTATTCCAAGTAATGACATACCACCTAAAACTATAACAAAAACAGCACCACAAGATGCCCCTGATGATATACCCAATATATATGGTTCAGCTATTGGATTTTTAGTGACACATTGCATAAGAACTCCACAAATTGCAAGTCCTGCTCCACATATAGCTCCAAGTAATACTCTAGGGAATCTTATTTCCCATATTATATTTTGTGTCATTATAGTTCCAATATCACTATAAACTATACCATTTGTTAATTTACTAAGCAGTACTTTATATACTTCTCCAGGTTCTATATATGTACTACCTATTGCTATTGCTCCAACTGCTGCACCTGCTAATATTGCAGTTAAAGCTATAACCCAAAATAAAAAACCTTTCTTTTTAGAAAGGCTTTTTTTATCTTCTAAAGCTACCTGCATTACTTATTTTGTCCAAAAAAATATCTGTACATTTGCTCGATAAGCTTCGGATTTCTAATACCTGGAGATAAATCAGCTAATCCTACAACATATATTTTATTATTTTTTATAGCAGGTACATCTTTAAGCGCAGGATGAGCTTTTAAGAAATCTATTTTCTCTTGTACTGGGTTTCCTGCCATGAAATCAGTTACTAATATAACTTCTGGATTCTCTGCAACTATGCTTTCCCACGAAACATTTATATAAGGCTTAGTCGCATTTTTAGAAAATACATTATTTCCACCTGCAAGTTCTATTAAGTTGTTAGCAAGACCTGATCCAACTACCATTGCATCATTTTCGCCAGAATCATATACCATCATTTTTACTCTATCTTCTTGTTTTATATCTCCTACTTTATCAGTTACAGCTTTTATATCACTTTTCATTTTAGCTATTACTTCTTTAGCTTTGTCTTGTACTCCAAATATTTTCCCCAATAGCTCAAAATCTTCATAAACAGTTTCTACTGTAGAATCTGCTCTATAAGACTTAGCCATAAATGGAGTTATATCTTTTGATATAAGTTCATCTGGTGATCCTGTAGTTTGTTCACTTATAGATGAATCCCATCCACTTACAAAGTCTGCACCTGTAGCCATAAATCCTTCTTTAGATACAGAATGACCTTCTCCAATTTTAAGTACTGGTATTTTATTATAGGCTTCTTCAAATTCAGGTAATATAGGATTATCTAAAAGTGCTGTCCCTATCATTTTATCCTCTAAACCTAATACTAATAACATTTCTGTCATAAATTGAGATAATGTAACTGCCTTTTGTCTTGGTGATTTTACTGTTACATCATAATCCTTAGCACCATCTGAATATACAAATTTTACTGCTTCAAAATCACTTGTATGAGCTTCAGTATTTGATTTTTCCACTTTATCTATTTGATTACTAGAGCACCCTATTCCACCTACTGCTAATGCAGATATAGTTAATGCAGCTATAATTCTTTTTAACTTCTTGTTCATTCCTATTTTCTCCATTTCTTTGTTTTATAAATAATTCCATAAATGTTAAGATGGTAAAGCAGTTTTAACAAGCGATGATTTCCTTAATCATAAACTCTTTTCCGCATAATAATTCCCAGTGTTTATCTCCACAGTTTGAGCATTCACCATTATTTTGAATAATATTAAAAACTGTATTACACTTTTTACACATACCATTACCTGGTAATATCTCAATTCTTAATTTTGTATTTTGTAATAAGGTACCATCAACTGCTGCTGGATAACAAGCTTCAATATATTTTGGAATCATAGATGAAAGTTCACCAATTTGAAGCACTACTGTTTCTATTTTGGTCAATCTATTTTTTTCTGCGAAATTTTTAACAGTCTTAACAACTTCAAACACCACTCCTAATTCATGCAACTAAAACCACCTCTACTTCCCTATATTAAAAATCTAAATGGAATTTTGTGTTCCCCACTGTATTTTTTTGTACAATGTTTTGCTATTCCACCTTACTTTTTTCTAATTAAGAATTTCTTTTGAGACTCTTTTTAATTCTTCTAGCTTTAATTACTAATTTACGCTTAATTACATTTTTAATAACTTTAGGTTTAAGCTCTTTAAGTGTTACGCTTTGTGCATCATATTTTCTGTAAAGTGTAATAGCATCAAATTTACATCTAGTTGTACATGCACCACAACCTATACATTGATATTCATCTACAGTTGTAGCTCCACAACCAAGACAACGTTCTGTTTCCTTCTTCACTTGCTCTTCTGTAAATGTAGGACGTAAATCTCTAAATGTTTCTTTTGATTTAGCACCTTCTATATGATCTATTTTTTGTCTCTTAATATGATCATAACCTTCTAAAGTTAAGTTTTCTTTATCCAATGCATGATACACTCTTCTATCACGTCCATAAACTAAGCTTTGTCCAGGATGAACATAACGGTGAATTGATATTGCACCTTCTTTACCTAAAGCAATAGCATCTATAGCAAATTTAGGGCCAGTCAAAGCATCTCCACCTGCAAATACATCTGGTTCTTTTGTTTGTAAAGTAAATGAATCTGCTTTAATTGTCCTGTTTGGATTTAATTCTACTTTACTATTTTCTAGCAAATTGCCCCAATCTATTCCTTGACCTACTGAAATCAGAACATGATTTGTGTTAACAATCTTTGTTTCATTTTCATCAAATACAGGACTAAATTTTCCACTCTTATCGAAAACTGAAAGACATTTTTTGAATTCTATTCCTATAACTTTTCCATTTTCTTTAATAATTCTTTTTGGACCCCAAGAATTGTTAACCTCGATATCTTCTTCCATTGCTTCTTCAATTTCTTCATCAAGTGCCGGCATTTCTTTTCTACTTTCTAGACAGAACATATTAACTTTTGAAGCACCAACTCTTGTAGCTGTCCTTGCAACGTCAATTGCAACATTTCCACCACCAATTACAACTACATTTCCTTCAAGTTTTACTTCATTGCCTAGATTTACATTACGTAAAAAATCAACACCTGTAATAACACCTTCTGAATCTTCGCCCTCAACACCAAGTTTTCTACCTGTCTGAGCACCGATTGCAAGATAGAATGCCTCGTATCCTTGGTCTCTTAAATATTTAAGACTTACATCTTTACCAACTTCAACACCAACTTTAAATTCCACTCCCAATTCTCTCAAAATTTCAATTTCTGCATTTATAACATCTTTTTCTAATCTATAAGATGGAATTCCAAGTGTCAACATACCACCAAGCGCTTTTTGCTTTTCAAATACAGTTACCTTGTAACCATCAAGTGCTAAGTAAAAAGCACAAGATAGACCCGACGGACCAGCGCCAACAATAGCAATTTTATTACCATATTCATGTCTTAATTTTGGCACATAACGATTTTCCATATTTAAATCTTGTTCAGCAATAAATTTCTTAATTTCATCAATAGCAACTGGCTCATCAATATCTCCTCTAGTACAATCAGATTCACATTTTCTTGGGCAAATACGTCCACATACTGCTGGAAATGGATTTTCATGTTTTATAAGTTCAAGTGCTTCTTTATATCTACCTTGAGACGCTAACTTAATATAACCTTGAACAGAAATATGAGCTGGACAATTTGTTTTACATGGACTTGTACCAGTCTCAACAACATTTTCTCTATTGATACGATAATCAACATTCCATTTGTCATCACCCCACTCTGTATTGTGAGCAAAATCTTCTCTCTTCTTCTCAACAATCGGTGTTTTAGTACATAATTTTTGACCCAATTTCAATGCATTAACTGGGCAAACTTGAACGCATTCTCCACAAGCAACACATTTATCTTTATCTATTCTCGAAACATAATTTGAACGCACCATATCATTATTTTGGAACATTCCAGCAATTCTTGTAGCGTAACATGAACATCCACAACAGTTACATATAGCATGAGTATGCCCTGGGCCATCTGCATTTGGTATTTGATGCATTAAACCGTTTTCTTCAGCTCTTTTAATAATCTCAAAAGCTTCTTCACGAGTAATTTTTCTACCTCTTCCTGTGCGTATATAATATTCCGCAGCATGTCCAAGTTGAATACACATATCTTCCTTTAAATGACCGCATCCTTCTCCCATAGCTTCTCTTGATGTACGACAAGAACAATCTGAAACAGAGAAAACAGTGTTTTCATTAAGATATTTAGAAATTTCTTCATATGATGCTCTTCTAGTCTCACCTTGAATAGCTGTTTCTATAGGAATAACACGCATAGGACCTGTTCCTACTGAAAAAACACCTGCTGTTATATAAGCTTTTTTTCTTCCATACCCTTCAAAAGCCTCTGCAATTTGCTTATAATTTTCAATACTTTCCCTACTAGGGTGGTTAACTATCATTTCCATTTGCCCTGGAACCCAAAGATCAAACCAAAATTTATCAACCCCATCTATTTCATTTACAAAGCAAGCACCTGCAAAAGCTAAATCTAATAATAGCTTTGCTGTTTCTTCTACAGATTTACCACACAAAGCAGCCACTTCTTCAGCACTCTTCTTTTTACGTAATTCAAGACAAAGTCCTACTTCTGCCATTTCATCCGTAACAACTGGTTCTAAAATTTTATATTCTGGGTCTTCTGGTGTAATTGCAGCTTTTGAACCTCTTTTTTTCATACTTATATGATTAGCAAAATCCAATACTTTTTGTTTTACCATATCTATTCCCCCATTTAAAATTTGCTATGCTTTAAGCGCCTGTTGATATTTTAGTATTCTTAAAGTAAATTCCTCTGTCCATGAGCTTTATACTACAATATCAACATGGTTTTAAAATATAGCTTAAAATTTATATCACATTATTTTTCGTTCCAAGTCTTAACTCCAGTACGTATCCATTCAGTCCATGTATCAATTCCTTCTCCAGTTTTAGCAGAAATAGGAATTATCTTAATATTTGGGTTCAATCTTGTAGCATACTCTTTAACTGCTTCTAAATTAAAATCAAAATAATCTATTGCATCTATCTTATTTATTAATAAAACATCAACAATAGAAAACATTAAAGGATATTTTAGAGGCTTATCATCCCCCTCTGGTACACTTAAAATCATTGCATTTTTTGATGCACCAGTATCAAATTCTGCTGGGCATACCAAATTTCCTACATTTTCTAATATTGCAAAATCAATTTCTTCTGTTCCTAGTCCATATAGACCTTGTTTTGTCATATCTGCATCCAAATGGCACATACCACCTGTATGCAATTGTATTACTTTAGTACCAGTTTTAGACACAGTACTTGCATCTACATCTGAATCAATATCTGCTTCTAAAATTCCTATTCTCATTTCATCTTTCAAAGCTTCAATAGTTCTTAAAACAGTTGTTGTTTTGCCAGAACCTGGTGAGGACATTAAATTTAATAAAAAAGTTTTACTTTTTTTTAATTCTTCTCTAAGCAAATCTGCTTGTCTATCATTATCTTCAAAAACACTTTTCTTAATATCAATGACTTTATACTTATCCATATAATTCTCGACCCCCATTTTTGTTAAATTCCATCCTTTTATTTTTTTATATTTGGCTATGTTTTAGCAAAGTGGGCTGAGTAAAATGCCACTTTACCTATTACATATATCAACACGCATTTAAAACAGAGCCTTACATTTAAATAATAAAAAGCATTACCTTTAGGAAAATTATATCATATAATCCATAATAAGGATTGATATTTTTCACATAATTTTCTTATTCTTATAACTGTATTCATAAATTGCTTTGATTTTTTCATACTATACTTGAACAAAATATAAAATCACTGTGTTTTTATATTAAATATAATATGAAACTATTAATATATGTTATGATATAATTTTTGACTTAAACTTAATACTTGCTAATTACAAAGATTAATACAAAAATCCACAATACTAATTTATTGTGGATTTTATGGTAGAGACGAGATATCTATATGCTCCATTAGCTCTTTCTCGCTATCGTTATAATTTTTTATTTATATTCTATTATTTATTAATGCTTATTACGTCTGTCTCATCTTTTGGTAAAATTAAATTTAAGGCTATAGCTACTAATGTAGTTACAACTATTGAAGATTTCCCAAAAATTGATATAAACCAAGCTGGGAATAAAGCTAATGCATCTGGAACTTGAACTATTCCTACACCTAAAGCAATTGATAAGCCTACAATAGCAGTATTTCTAGCTGTAAGTTTAATTGATGAAATCATCTTAATTCCAGTCATTGTAATAGTTGCAAATACTGATAGTGTAGCTCCTCCAAGTACACACTGTGGAATACTTGTTAATATTGATGCAAATTTAGGTACTATTCCTGATATTATAATAACTATTGAAGCAAATACAAATACGCTTCTATTTATAACTTTGTTCATGGTTACTATGCCAACATTTTGACTAAATGTTGCAGTAGGCATACCGCCAAAAAATGCACCAACAATGCTACTAATACCATTACCAATTATTCCACCTGAAAGCTCTTTGTCTGTAGGAACTCTATTCATTCCTCCCCCAGTAGTAGCTGAAAAATCACCTATTGCTTGAACAGAATTTACAATATGCATTATAACCATAGATATAATTGCTGTAGCATTAAAGCTCATTCCAAAATGCATAAATTTAGGTATTTGCATCCACCCTGCTGTTTGAACATCTGTAAAAGAAACCATTCCAAAACATAAAGCAACAATATAACCTACAATAATTCCTACTAATATAGATGCAAGCTTTAATGATCCTTTAGTAAAATAATTTAAAAATATTACTACACATAAAGTTATAAGTGCAATCCCCCAGTTTTTAGGTGAACCAAAAGTTGAACTTCCAGATCCACCAGCTATATATCTAATAGCAACTGAATATAATGATAAACCTATTGAGAATATAACAGTTCCTGTTACTATTAATGGAAATAATTTAATTAACTTTTTAACAAATATTCCAAAAATAACAGCTACTATTCCTCCAATTACTTGTGCTCCCAAAATTGTTGCAATATTAAATTCATCAGCTATGGCTATTAATGTTGGTACATAAGCAAAACTTGTTCCTACAATTATAGGCAATTTAGAACCAATTACTCTAAATATAGGGAAAAGTTGAATTAAAGTTGCTATCCCTGCAAAAAATAATGATGATTGAACAAGTAGAATTTTATCTTCTGGGCTTAATCCACATACACCTGCTACTATTATAGCTGGAGTAACGCACCCAATAATCATAGCTACAACATGTTGTAATCCTAACGGAACTATTTCTTTTAAATTTGGTCTACCTTCAAATTGAAAAAGTAAAGACTTCTCATTTAATCCCATAAAAAAACTCCCCCTTGTACTAAAGCCTTGTTATACGTTTACAATGATTTTTATAAATATTATTACGCAATACTTATGCCAATTAAATTTACTATTTTTACCCATTACTTAAGCTTATAATAATTAAATTCATTTTATATACAAAAAAAAATTAAATAATTATCACTTTGATAACTTTTTTCTCATTTTGATAACTTTTTTCTTTCTTAGTCCCCTGATTTCCACTTATTATACGTTATTTAATTTATCATTTTAATAAATTAAATTGGAAAGTGCTAATATTTGTTAAAAACTCAATACATAATTTATTATAAATTGACAACAAATATAAAATCATTAAAGATTGTTTTTAGACATTATCAACTTATGCTATATTATTTTTTCTAATCCTCACTAAGATCTCTCCGAAATCACAAATATAACTATTGGCATTCTAAATACAATAATAGGTAGATTTATGTAAAATAAATCTACCTATTATTAATTTAATTAGTTCTATATTTTTTCTAAAAGATATTTATATATATGATAACTTATATATTAAAAATCTATCTCTACTATCATTTTTAAAATTATCTAATCTTATTTCTTTCTTTATCATAAAAAATGCATATTGTTCTAAGAAAAATATATAATCATTTGAAGGATAAAAAAGTATAATTTCTATATTTCTTTTATTTTTATATACTGAACCTATAATATTATCTATTACCTTCATAAAAATTTCTATTGAAAAGGGATTAAAAAAATAAAACTTATTATCTTCTGGTTGAATCTGATATTTTTCTGCTAATGTACAAACAAATTTAATCTTACCTTCGTCACCGTTATGCTTTTCTAAATAACATTTTTTATTATTTAAAGCTTGTTTATAAAAATATTTACTCATTTCAATTCCAGTAACTTCACATTTGAATAAATAATTTAAGTAAAAATTAAGCCTGCCTTTTCCACATCCGAAATCAACTACTGAATCCGTATTATTTAATTTATATTCTTCACATAATTTATTTAAAGCTTCATAGGCTGTTGGTTCATATCTATTATAATGTATAGTTGCCTCTTCTAAATCTTGTTTTCCAGCTGTTTTAATATTTAATATATTTTCATAATATTGTTCTTCCATATAATATCCTCTTATTAAATGACTAATGTCCCTTATGTTTTTCTTTGCGTTTATCTTTCTTCATTTTATACTGTTTTCTTTCTTCTGCTTCCTTTTTTTCTTTGCTTCTCTTCCTACCTTCTATCTTATTAGCTTCATGTTGCTTTTTTAAGGCTATTTGTGCTTTCGTTCCAATCCCCTTGTTTTCTAACTGTTTTTTTATTAGTCGTTGTTCCCTCTTAGGATTCACACGCTTTATTAAAAACTTTTTCTCTTCAAATTCCTGTTTAATAAAACTCAATTTGTAATAATTGTTTAATACAAATTCAAAAACTTCTGCATCCTTTGGTTCTGCACCAAAAATTATTTTACTAACTTTGTAGTATTCCCCTTCTTGAATTTCAAAAATTCCTATCCAAAAAGGTTCGTTGAAAAAAACTGTTAGTTTAACTGATGTTAACATAAATTTCTCCTCCTGAAAATAAAAAATTCTCAAGAGAATGGACAACCCAGGAGGGCAGGTTACTGCTATATATTTATATAGGTTCTGACTACCAACAGAACTGTGTTTTTATCTCTCATTTAATATTATACCTAATTTATATAAAATGATAAACATTTTATATAATAAATAACTTTGACTAAAGACACTTTTTTATAAGTATATATTCTATATGTACCAATTTATTTCTACTTGATTCTTTTATAACAATTTTTCTATTGTGGTATTAAAATATATCTTAAAACAAATAGTGCTGCTAAGATATACATAAGAGGATGAACCTCTTTTCTTTTACCTGCAACCAACTTAACTATTGGATAAGTAATTATACCCCAAGCTATTCCATTAGCTATTGAGTAACTAAAAGGCATCATAACTATAGTAAAGAAAGCTGGTATAGCTTCATCTAGTGTTGAAAAATCAACCTTTGTTATTGTTTGAATCATTAAAATACCTATAAGAATTAAAACTGGTGCAGTAGCTTGTGCAGGTATTATCCCAACTAAACCAGAAAAGAATAAAGTTAAAGCTGTAAATATACTTACCACTACAGCTGTTAAACCTGACCTCCCTCCCTCTGCAATTCCAGCAGTTGATTCAATATACACTGAGATAGTAGGAAGTCCAAAACATGCACTAAGAGTGGTTGAAAAGGAATCTACTATAAGAGCTTTATTCATATTTTTAGGTGTTCCATTTTCATCTATCATATTTGCCTTCTGCGAAGTACCTACCAAAGTTCCTATAGTATCAAACATATCCACTAATGAAAATGTTAAAATAACCATTACCACAGCTGTTATTGCTCCTACAGCCCCAGCCCCATTATGAGATACAAGACCACTAAAGTCCATCTTCATAAATGTTGGTGCCAAAGATGGAGGAAGTGAGAATATTTTTACATTAGCTAAATTTGTTATACCCATAGGAATTCCAATAAGGGTAGTTGCAGCTATGCCTATAATCATATACCCCTTAATATTTTTTACCATTAAAATTACCATTATGAAAATTCCTATAATAGTAAGTAAAATTCCCTTTTGAGTAAAGTCTCCAAATTGCATTAAAGTTCCTGGATTTGCTATTACTATTCCCCCATTTTTAAGTCCTATTAAAGCTATGAATAGTCCTATACCGGAAGTCATTGCGATTTTTAAATTTTGAGGCAAGGAATTTACTATTAACTGTCTTAAAGATGTTACTGTACATATTATGAATACAATACCTGATATAAATACAGCTGCCACCGCTTGTTGCCAGGTAAATCCCATGGTTAAACATACTCCATAAGTGAAGAACGCTACAAGTCCCATACCTGGTCCTAGCACATATGGAAGGTTAGAATATAACCCCATAAATAATGTAGTTATTGTGAAAATAACACAAGTAGCTGTAAATATAGCACCTACTACAGGGTCATTTATTATACTTAAATTATTAGCTGCATCTCCTAAGGCTCCTTGAGAATTCATACCAGCTTCCTTAAGAATATTTGGAATAACTAATATGGCGTAGGCTATAGTTATAAAACTTGTTATTCCAGCTAAAATTTCTGTTTTAGTTGTTGTGCCATTTTCCTTTAACTTAAATAATTTTTCGAGAATTCCTTTATTATTCATACTCTCCTCCTAAAAATAAATATAAAAAAGCTACCATTGGATATAGGTAAATCCAATGGTAGCTACAGCTTCTAATTTTATATAGAATATTGTATAGCAAAAACGGATTAACCCATAGCTAAGAAGTTTACGGCTTCTTGTAGAAACTCTTTGCCCAATTGCAAAAATTATATGGATATCATTAAATTATAAATTTATTATAACAGAGAATTTTCTAAATGCAACGGTATTATTTCCCACGATTCAACAAATTTAGATTTCATTTTAAATGAAAAACCACCATTGAATATAGATAAATTCACTGGTGGCTACAATTCTACTTTATTTGTTTATACTACTGGTCTATTACATGATATTCACTAATCCTATTAAATAATTATTTTCTATCTTTATAATTTTCTTTAATATAAATCCGCTGTAGGTTTTTCCTTAACTTCACCAGTTTTCTTATTTCCTTCTATAAATACATTTATATCTTCCATATTACATTCTGATAGTTCTTCATCTCTAACCTTATTTATTTTTGATATAGTCTTTTCTAAATCAGTAGATTCCCCTACCAAATCTCCGATTTCCTTTATATATCTTATGAAAACCTTAAACTCTTCATTGGTATATTTAGAATGATGAGATGGTATATAATATTTCGATCCATAAGAAATAAGCTTATCTAAAAGTGGATATAGCTTTTCTCTTGAATAACTCCATGGCCCATTATACATATCTAAATACATCGCATCTCCCATAAATGTTACCTTTTCTTCTACTACATTTACTAAGCAGCAATCTTTTGAATGGTCAGCATTTATATATTCTACCATTACTGTTACTCCCCCTAAATCTATCCCTATGTTTCCATCAAATATAATATCTGCATTTGCTACTTCTATATTTCTATCATTATTTGGATGCTCTATTTTTATATGTTGTTCACAAAATTCTATTTCTTGTCCATTTTCTACTCTCTCCCTAATAGCCTTATCAGTCCATTCTAATCCTTTCATCCATTCTAATTTTTCATTAGACTTTTTATGTACTATATTAATTAAATTCATAGTTTTCATTCCCAAAACATGATCCCAATGCCAGTGAGTTAAAACTAAATATTTAACCTTTGGTATATCTAATTCCTGTACATAATTCAAAAACTTTTCTGCATGATCTTTTGAGTTACCACCATCAATCACTAATGAATACGAATCTCCTACTACTAATCCTAAAACTGGTCTATCCCCTTCTTGTTCAAAATCCATATAATAAACTCTATCTGTTAATTTATTAAACATCTTATTTCCTCCTTCTATATCCTTGTCTTTTTTACATTACTATCATAATTACATATATATGATAAGCTCAATTACAAAATCGTTTATAGCATTGTTTAAAAGGAACTAATGAAGATCATAGCATTAAATAGAGTTAAAAAAAAGCAATATTAGTATTAGTTATTTCAACGATAATAATATCCATAGAAAATAGATTTTTTCAATTTTCTTAAATAGTAATATTAAATCCTTTGATATTACTATTTAAGTTGACTAATCCATATAAGTTATTTTATACTTTTATTGGAATAATAAGTATCTGTAAATATATTATTGAAATTGTAACTAAATACAAAAGGAGATTATTTAATGGGTTTTATACGCAACTTATTCAAAGGAAAAAAAGACAAAAATCATATGGATTCAAATAATTTTTATAATACTCAAGAAAATGAAAATGCTTTAAATAATTCTGATTTAACAAATGAAGAAAAAGTACTTAATATACTGATTAATTCTGTTGAAAATAGTGTACTAGAATCTAATTCATTATTTATAACAGATATAAAGTTAAAAATAGAAGTACATGTTCCTCAAGCTACTGAAAATATGGCACAAGTTATATTTGTGTTAAAACATAATTTATTTAATGAAGAGTTTGTTGAATCATCAGCAGGTGTTGGAAATACTACAGATATAGCATTACAACAGGCAACTGCCAGCTTCTGTTTTTCTGCTTTATGTGGTATAACACATGCTTTAAAGGATGAATATGGACAAGACTTTGAAAGTAAATTTAACAAAAAGATAAGTAAATTCAAACTATATAAAAGCTGCATATCATCTCAAGGTAAAAAGAAAGTTCAACAAAATCCTATAGATTATTGGGAAGTTATTAATAATGAAATAAAAAATAGATTAGGCATCAAACCAGTATACTGGGTAAAAATATATCTTAGCAAAACTGCTAATTCAGTTAACTGTGAATGTCGAATAAATGGAATAGTAAGTAACAACATTACTAAAATATTAAATAAAATTGCAGAAGAATGGGATGTAGAAACTACTTTATATTCAGAAAAGCAATTCTTTGTTTTGAT
Source organism: Clostridium sp. ZBS2 (assembly GCF_023845855.1). Lineage (NCBI taxonomy): Bacteria > Bacillati > Bacillota > Clostridia > Eubacteriales > Clostridiaceae > Clostridium > Clostridium sp. ZBS2. Next base: position 256,725 of record NZ_JAMQIF010000019.1, on the reverse strand, counting down.
ACAAGCTAAGGAAACCTACACTCAATACAAATTCAGCAAAGAACAAGTCATTCACAATACACTAAAAGCATTAGATTTGTTTAAATTATGTGATACAAACGAAAAATATGAAAATTTATATTATCAGTTCATAAAAATGTGTAATGATCCATCTTTAGCATGTGACTTATTTAACTTTATTCCAGAGATATTCTGTAAATTTATCTTTCCTGAAGTACAATATGCTGAGAATATGACACTATGTAGTAGCATCGAAAATGTTACTTTATTTAAAGATCAGCTTACTTCTTATAACTGGATATATCAAACTATTGATAATCAAATAAGAAGAGGTTGTTTTAATAATGATGAATTTAGAAATATTGTAACCTGCAGTGCTTCATTTAACGCTATAAACAAAGCTCTTAATGATGGAAGTAAAATAGAAGATTTACTTATGTGTCCTTTATCTTTTAATATTTGTGAAGATTACATTATTTCATAACTTATTTATTGTAAATTCCTGTACAACCTCAAACAGCAGATAGTTTCATGTCAAATCAAAACTATCTGCTGCTTTTATTTAATTACCTTAATATATATAACTTGCTTACAAGAAATTAAAATGTTCCAACATAAAATTATTTTTTATCTATCCTTATCTCTTCACCCTTTAATGCTTTTTCAAGTAATTCTGGAAGAAAATTGGGTGAACATGCAAAACTCGGTACTCCAAACTTAGCAAACTTATTTGCAAGATCCTTATTGTAATATGGTTCTCCATTATCACTTATTGCAAGAAGACACACAACAGTTACTCCACTTTCTTTAAGATATTTTATCTTATTTATTAGTGCACCCTGATTACCCCACTCTTCAAGATCTGATATGAGAAATAAAAGTGTTTTCTTTGGATCTCTTATAAACTGCTCACAATAAACTACTGATTTATGTATATCAGTACCTCCACCAAGCTGTATTCCAAAAAGCATATCAACAGGATCATCATATTTTTCAGTAAGGTCAACAATACTTGTATCAAATGCAACAACCCTTGTACTTACAGATGACATTTTTGCAAGAATACATCCCATTACTGTTGAATATAAAATTGATTCTCCCATTGATCCACTCTGATCAATATCAAGTATTATATTCCATCCATTTGCTTTATTCATATGCTCAAAAAAATACATTTTTTCAGGTATTATTTTATTTAAATCTTTATTGAAATTTTTTAAATTCCTTCTTATTGTATAGTTAAAATCAAGACTTGATGCTGTTCCTCTTGAAACATGATTCTTTTTGTTTAGTGCTGCAAGAACTGCTTTCTGCACATCATTATTTATTCTTTTATTTATATCCTCTACAATATTTTGTATATACTGACGTACACTTTCTTTTGAACGTTCTGGAACCTGGTTTTTGAGTGTTAATAATGTGCAAGCAAGATTTATATCTGGTGCCATTCCATTTAATACTTCTGGTTCAAGCAAAAGTTGTTTCATTCCTTTTCTTTCTATTGCATCATTTTGAATTACCTTAACTATATCCTTGTCAAATATTTTTCTTATGTCTCCAAGCCATTTTGAAATCTTAGGAGCAGAAAACCCGTTACCTGCACCGCCATATTTCTCAAGTTCATGATTGCTGTTGTCATAAATGGCATCTAATGCATTAGCCATTAGGAGTTCTTCTTTATCAAGTGCTATAATTCCTTTATCTCCAACTATGCTTTTAAATGATTCCTCACTTTCTTTTCCAAGAACCATTCTCCACTTTTTTATATTTTCAGTTTTCTCCAAACATTCTACCCCCTAAAAATCATCAAAATTGAAATTATCAAGATCTTCTAATATTTTTTCTTCATCTTCTGATAATTCTTCATTTAAATATTCACTTAAATCATCTGCACTTATTCCCCATAAGTTTGCAAGATTTTCTGCTACCATATATTTTTCTTTTCCATTAAAGGTACTGAATGTTCTGTGAAGAAATACTACTGCACTTTTGAATTCTTCCTTATCAAGATTCATAATATATTCATCAAGCTTTTCCCATATAGTGAGATTTCCTAAAATAACATATCTGTTTCTACATGCCAGCCCTTCAAACCATCCTGCTCCTATATCTGGTGGAATTCCTGGAAGAAGTCTTCTTCCAATTTCACTGCTAAGCATTTCCTTATCAATAAGTCCTCTTTCTATAAGAATTGAACATGCTATTCCTGAAAGTTTTGAATTTCTGTCATCTCTGTTTGAAAGCTCTATGAGTTCTCTTATATAAATTTCAGTATTAACTACATCCTCATGGTATTGTGCTATTACATCAAGCTGTTCAATTGATTTGCTTAATAATTTTGCTGCAGCATCATCACAGTTTGAACATTCAACCATTATAAGCGCTGCCCTTAAAAACAGTTCTGATAAAATTGGCTTTAATATTTCTGTGTCTATCTTTCTTATTGTTCCAAATCTAATTATATATGATAAATTAAATGCAACTTCTGAAATTTCATCTAAAGCATTTATATCCACTGCAAGTTTCTGAAGTATATTAATTGAATATGATGCCATTTTATCCATACCACACTCATAACATTTTGAAATCATCTCTGAAACTTCTTTTATCTTACTTGCTTTATCAAGCCTATCTTTCAGTACATACGCTGCTGCTATCTCTATTGTATCCCCCATTAGTGATGCTTCAACTATTTCAATTTCAGTTTCAGGCCTCCATGCTAATGTCCATGCTTCCTTCCAGTTATTATCTCCATTTAATCTTCTCTGAATTTTACCAAAAGAAATATTTAATACCTCAAGCTGATGTAAAAATGATGAACGATTTAAATCCATAAAAGCTGATTTCTCACTTTTTACTCTTCGGTTTTCCCTCAAATCCAAAGTTACATCAGTAGCAACTAAAGTTTTATATGAAGTAAGCTTTAAATCCTTTATCATAAAATTAAAATTATTTTGCAAAGATGTATTACACATTCCTTCTGGAAGATGCCCTATTTTAGTACCTATTTCAACTTCAGCAGCTGCTGTCACAATTTTACTGAACGTTCCTTCTCCAAGACATGTTTTTGCCCCGTCCCTTAAGTCCTGAAGAATAGGAATATTCCCTCCATGCATATTTGAAAGTGCTTTTGCAAGTCTTACGGCTTCTATAACTTCTGCTGATGACTTTATATGACCTTCTTTTCTCATACTTCTTACTATTACAGTAAGATATCTTTGTGGAAGTTCATCAAGTTTATTTTCATTTAATAATTTCCACATCATTTCAAAATAATTTGGTGCCTTATTTCCTGCCCCATAGCCACTTCTATCACTTAACCTGTAATATGAATAAGGCATAAGAGTAAGCTTTGAAGATTTTCTAGGAAGTTTTTTTATTTCTTCTTCACTAAGTGGTAAAGTCTTTTCACTCATAAGGCTTAATGTATGATATGCACCAGTGACTATTACCATTTTATTTTCTCTGTAACCGTCTTTTACAGCCCTTTCAATTTCACTTTTCATAAAAGCTTCTCTTAAAATATTTCTCGCATCATCTTTTTGTCTGCTTTCCTGTATCTGCCTTAAATTGCTTCCAAATTCCATCATGGCCTGTCTATAATAATTATAGTCAAGATGTTCAAAGTTCCTTTCCCAGAATGCATCATAGTCAAATTCATCACATGATCTATATAATGTTTCATATATATCTGTATAAATTTCATCTTCATTACTGATCTGTTTATCATTAAGTTCCAGATCCTTTTTTATATTGGAATCATCAGATCTTTCTGTATTTTCTTCGTCTTCACAAAGCATATTTTCCATTGCCAAAAACACATCTGATGGCAAATCAATAAAACGTACTTCCTTGTTATTAGATTTTGCCCATTTTATTGCAACATACTCTGGTGAATATGATGCAAGAGGATAAAGAATTGTTTTAACAGGCATTTCATCCGTATAAGCCAATATTGCAATTGGAGGCACAACATGTCTATTTACTATATTATCAAGTTCATTATTGGCATCACTTGGCCCTTCTACAAGTACAATATCGGGATTTATCTTATCTAAGTATTTTTTTAAAGCATATGCTCCATTAGGGGAAAGATGTCTTACAGGGAAGAAGCTGGCTGCATAATTTTTTTCATGGATATTTACTTCTTTATTGCTTCCACTCATACTTTTTTCTCACTTTCCTTAAAACTTTTTTCAATTAATAGTCTAAGAATTCATCTCATTGCATGCTGTATAAAGCTCACGCCACTCTTGTCCTCTTTTTTTCAATATATTGTTTAGATATTCCTTCCATGCCAGAACATCTTTTTCATCATCTTTTATAACTGCCCCCTGAAGTGAAGAAGCAAGATCATAATCGCTTATATCACCATTTCCAAATCCGGCTGCAAGTGCCATACTATTTGCAAGAAGTGAAATAGCTTCTGCTGTAGATAATACACCTGAAACAGGCTTTATTTTTTGTTTTCCATCAATTGTTACACCATTTCTTAATTCTCTAAATATAGTAACTACCTTTTCTATGATTTTTTCTGATGGAAGTGGTGAATTAAGTTGAAGATTTTCTGAAAGTTGTGAAACCCTTTTTGTTACAATATTAACTTCTGTCTGCATATCATCAGGAGCTGGAAGAACAACTATATTAAATCTTCTTTTAAGTGCTGCTGACATTTCATTTACACCTTTATCTCTTGTATTAGCTGTAGCAATAATAGAGAAACCTCTTGTTGCTGGAACTTCTTCTCCAAGTTCAGGAACTGAAATCCTCTTTTCTGAAAGAAGTGATATAAGTGCATCCTGAACTTCAGATGGACATCTCGAAATTTCTTCAATACGCGCTATTCCCCCTTCTTCCATTGCACTATAAACTGGACTTTTTATAAGAGCTTCTGAAGTTGGACCATTAGCAAGAAGCATTGCATAATTCCATGAATAACGAATCTGTTCTTCTGTTGTACCTGCTGTGCCTTGTACAACTTTTGTGGAATTTCCATAAATAGCAGCAGTCAAATGTTCTGAAAGCCATGATTTTGCAGTTCCTGGTTCACCAACTAATAAAAGTGCTCTATCTGTAAGAAGTGTTGCAATACATATTTCAACAAGCCTCTTGTTTCCTATATATTTAGGAGTTATTTTCTTGCCATCAACTTCACCGCCTATAATATATGTAAGAACTGCTTTAGGAGACATTTGCCATCCTGATGGTATTGAATTTTTATCACTTTTCTTTAAAATATCAATTTCTTTTTTATAAAGAACTTCTGCTGGATGTCTTAATATATCTTTTTTCTTTTTCATTCTACATTTATCCTTCCCGCTTCTAATTTTTATCATTTAATTTTTCAAATGTTATTTATAATTCCACTAAAACAAATATGTTTATCTACCTAAAGCTAAAATGTCTATAAGATAATCAATTCTCTTTAATACAGCATCATCATAAAGTACATATTCTGATACTTCATTTTTAAGATTTTCTAAAAATGTAATATCATCAGCATTCATATATACTTGATAAGCAGGTGTTAAATATCTGAAATATTTTGAAAAATATAAAACATTATTCATGGCTTCTTCTTTGGCTCCAATTTTAAATAATATTGTCATTATACTTCTTATTCTGTTTCCATCACATATATTTTTACTATGGTTTGTGTCAAGATAATATACTTTCTTGCCTTTTGATTCAGGTTCATTTTTCATATTTTCAATATAATTTAAACAGAACTTTTTTACCCTGCTTTTTTCTTGATCATTTAGATCTTTGCTTACAAATTCATATGCATAATCAATAAGGTTTTTATCATTCATTGCAGTATATACCCATCTTTCGTCCCACGACTTAAAATTTATTATATTTACAGGTATACGATCAGATGCTCCTACAACATAACCTGACATATAATAATAATTAAACATAATTTTTATTGAATTTGAAAGAGTTGATTCATTTGGTGAAAACTTCTTATTTATAATTTTTGAAAATTCTTCAAATATCTCTTCTTTTGAATATATCTTTTGTGCAGCTGCAAAACTTATTCCAATATAAAATTCACTCTTTTTCTTAAGATCAAAAAGATATTTATATACCGCCTCATCGTCCTGATAAAAAAGGTTTACTGCTGCATTTCTCTTATAATCTCCTAAATTAAATTCAAAATCAACAGCCTTCTTTAAGACTTCTATAATCCTTTTGGATTTAAAATTCTTTGATGCATCAAGCATTTCATAAAAAAACTCATAGTCCTTAGTATTTTTTTCTCCAAATTCCTTTGTCATGCTTTCTTCAATAAGTTCAATAATTTCATCTTCTTTAATAAATAGTCTTTCATTTAAAACTTCATTTAAAAATTTTATATTTTTTAAGCAATATTTTTTAACTTCTTCATCTGCCTTTTCAGTATCCATACATGCTAGCGCTAATATTCTTGCTTCTTTTAATGCTTTCTTTTTTAATTTTAAATCCAAAAGAAATTGTTCATTATTTCTATCATCTTTTAATGCTTTGATTGCTACAGCTATTACATTATCAGCATCCTCTTCAAGAACACACTTTTTATAAAAATTATTATATTTTTCTTTTCCAACATTAGATATTATTTTTACAATATTGCATTTTGCAACTTTATCACTTTTTTCAAATTTCTCCATTAATATATGTACAATATCCTCATTATATTGTGAAAGAATAGTTACAATACTAAAATCATACTCATATACATATGAATTAGATAATTCGCCTAATAAATCATTTAATAGCCTGTAATCAAAAAGTTTATTTTCCTTAAATGCTTTTTTTAATGAAGCCCATTTTGTAGTAGTTCCACCTTTTAAAATTTCTTTTATATTTCTTATTTCTGAATATCTTAAGACTGAAGTTCCTTTTATATTTTCATCAATTTCAAATTTTTCTTCTTTTTCAATGCTTTGGGAATTTCCCTGTGTATATAAAACTGCATTAATTAAATTCACAAGCTCACACATTATAATATAAGCATTTTCACTACTTTCATTTAAAAGACCTTCAAGCATTGAATATATTTTAGAAAAAACTTGCGCTTTACCGCTTAATAACTTTATTTTCTCAGATATTTTCTTAAGTCTGAAATCATCACTTAAAGACTTTGTTCCCAAAACAGCAGCTTGTCCTAAGGAATGTTTTAACTGTATTAATAATTCGTTCATAATATCACCTTTTACTATCCTAATATTCTTATAATTTGATCATCTGTAACAACACTTATAGGCTGCATTGTAAGTTTTCCTGTATTTAAATCATGTTCAAATATACCAAGCATTACATTCTCTTTTAAATCTTTACTACCAAGCATAAACTTTAAATTTTCAAGTGTTGAAGGCATTGAGGTATCTTTTGTATTTTTAAGCATAATTGTTTCTCCATGGTCATCCTTTATTGCTAACTCCTCTCCAAACTTAACTAGCTCATTATAATGCATTAAGAAAATTGGATGTTTATCATATAATGTATTTTTAAGCTGAATCTTTACTTCTTTTAAAGCTTCTTTATAATTTGTCTTAGCAGATTTTCTTATTTCTTTTATATCTTCTTTTGAAACTTTTCTCATAACTCCGCCTTCAAATCTTATACGTGGATTATTCTGACCTGGATAAATATAAAATTCAGGTACCTCAAAAACTTCAAATATCGTATCTTCTTCCTTAATTTTGTTACTTATTCGATAAGGTCTGTAATTCATCGTCTTATAGATCTTATCTTCACTAAGATTTATGTAAAATCCTGTATCAATATAGGTTTTTCTTAAGTCATCTTCTTCACAATAAAAACCAAGCTGCAATAACTTTCCATTTTCACTGTAAAAGCCAAGATTTCTGAGTTCACTAAGTTTCCATATATAACCGAGCTTTGTAAATATATCAGCACTCTCTTCATCTATAAATTTCTTTTCTTTAATATGCTTATTTAAAACAGTTCTAGCTTTTACATTAAGATTTTGAATATATCCTAATGAATCCAATGTTTTTTCATAATATATTTCATCCTCTATATCTTTATCTTCCTTAATAATTCTTAAATTTTCTAAAATATCCCCTATTATTACTGAATGTTCTGGAAGATAATAATTACTGTTTAAAGATTTTATTAGCTCTTTGTTGTATATCTTTATCTGTGATAATGTAATAGATGCAAGTCCAACTGAAAGCGTGTCATTTATAAATTTATCTACAATTTCTAAACCTTCAAGCTGTGTTTTCATTTTCTTTATAAATGCACTTACATTAACCTTCTTAGGCTTTATTATCTCTTCTTTTTTCTTTTCTTCCTTCTTTTCTATTTTTTCTCTTTTCCTTAAAACATCCTCAGGAATTTCCCCTGTTTCAAACTTACTGCTATCTTCAAAATATTGATATAAAAGTGCAGTTGCATGTTTGCATGGAATCTGTCTGCTTGGACAGCTACATCTGAAAACAGGTTCATTTTCATTAATAAAGTCTACTGATACTATATAATTCTTTTTTCCACTCCCCATACACTCCCCATAAATGAGAGTCTTATCTCCTATAATATGTGTTTTTATAATTTGATTTTTGCTTACAAGCTTTTTTGCATTATTAAATGAACTTGCATTATAAGCAGTTGATTCAACATATTCTTTGGTTAATTTCAAAATAACGTCACCTAACCTTATAACAATTTTTTAGTTTTTATGTAATAAATAGTATTATACAATCAGTTTATCATATTTATGTAATATACTTAATATTTTTATATAAATTTAATAACATAAAATATATATTATGTTATTAAATTGAAACTAAATTAATTGTATATTATGGTTAATCTAAAGTATAAAAATAAAAAATGCTAAAAATCCACGAAAATGAACTGCTCCCTGTCAAGTAGACAGAGAGCAGTTCAAAATCCAATATTCAGATTTTCATAGTTTTCCTTATACTCCTATTATATTTAATACTTAAATTTATATATCATCTTAAATAAATATTAAAAAACAAAGTCTTTTAACATATTATTTAATTTTTCAAAAATTCTCAACACAAACTTTAATATATAAGGTAAGAAGAATGATGCTAATAATACTGAAGTAGCCAAAATCAGTATATTATAATTTATAACTTGTCCTAAATTAACCTGATATAGGTGTATAGCTCCTATTGATATAGATCCAACTATTAATACTTTAGATGCTATCCATGAAACTACATTTATGATCTGACATAATAATATTATTATTGATAATACAGCTATTAATGGTAAAGCTAATATCTTAAATGGTAACATAAACAAATCAAATATTTGCTTAGTATTACTTTTGGGACTTTTTTCAACCATTTTTTGTTTTCTAAGTTTTTCTTCTCTATTATCATTCCTATTATTTTTCTTATCTTTATTTTCTGAAAATCCTCTTTTACCATCGTCTTTCTTTTTTGTGCTAGTATTTCTAACTTTGCTTTTTGATCTATTTCTAGAAACTGAATTTCTATTTTTATTATTAACTTCCAATTCCTTTTCTATTTCTTGCGGCTGCATAATTAGCGTTTCATTTTTATCCATTAGTGGACTTTCTTCTAACCTATTTAAAGCTTCATATGCCTCATTAAATAACTTCAAAAATTCATTAAGTCGTTTTTCATTAACTACTTCCTTTTTAATTTTTTCTACTTGCTTTTCATACGCTTCTCTTATTTCTTTTTTTGATGCATTTTTTTCTACACCTAATATTTTATGATAATCCATCATTTATCATCTCCATTTAAATATGCTATTCCTGCTACCAGTGCTGCTTCTATCCCCTTTAATCCATTTGTATTTGGTACAATAATACTTTTTACATTTTTAATAATGTTACTGCTTACCTCAATTTTACATTTTTCAGGAACTCCACCTAAAACCTCTCTAGTCTTAGCTCCTCCATAAGCTATTGCAATTGGTTCTGTGCATCCCATTGCTGGAACTAGTTCTTCCTTCAATATTTGAACATAAGCATTATAGATTCTATCATTTTTTTCATACTAAATTACTCCCTTACATAGCATTTACCAGTTTGTAAGTAGTTTATTTAAATTTTCACCTTATTATTACTTAAAATATTATACTGAAAATTAAAGTTAATTTAAAGTACTATCGTTCATCAAGAAACGTTTAGAGATTTTAAAAGTAGTGGATTTAATATAGACGATACTAGGGATAATTGGCTAAATAAAAATAAAAGAGTTGTATAAAAACATAATTTTACACAACTCTTTTATAATTATATACTTCTTGCTACTTCATATGCATCCCATATAGCATACATGATATTCTTTACTTGTTTTGCATCTCCTAATATATATAAATCTTCTATTTCCATTTTCAACTCATCATATAAATTTTTATTTGATCTATATCCTATAGACATTATTACTGTATCTGCCTCTAATATTTCTTCTATACCATCACTGTTTTTAACTATTGCTCCCTCATCATTAGCTGCTGCTATAGATGTTGATGTTATTATTTTAACATTTTCATATTTTAATAAATTTTTAAGCATATCATAGTTCATAAACGGTAAATTGTGAGGTCCTCCTAAAATTTCCTTACTTGCCTCTACAATTGTTACTTCTCTTCCTTTTTGAGCTAACCATAACGCAGTTTCGCATCCAACTAAACCAGCTCCAACTACAACTACCTTTTGCCCTGCTGATTCTGGATTTAATAAAATTTTATCAGCTGTTACAACCTTCCCATTATCAAATCCTGGAAGATTTAACATTATAGGATTTGAACCTGTAGCTACCACAACTACATCGAACTTGCTTTCTTTAATTTTTTCAGCAGTCATCTCAGATTCCATAAATACCTTAACCCCTGCATCTTTAACTGCTTTTGTATACCAATTAACTAAATGATAATCATCTTTTTTGAAGTTTGGTGCTCCCCCTGGTATTATATTTCCGCCTAGTTTATTTGATTTTTCGTGTAGTTCTACTTCATGCCCTCTAAGAGCACTAACTCTTGCAAATTCAAGCCCTGAAATACCCCCACCTATTACTAATACTTTCTTAGCTTCATCAGCTTTACTTATTCCATAAGTAGCTTCTCTTCCGCAGGCTGGATTTACTGCACAAGATAATCCTGATGCCTTTTCTATTCTTCCCATACAACCTTCATGACAGGATAAGCATGGTCTTACATCATCAATTTTTCCAACCCTAATTTTTTTAGGTAAATATGGATCTGCAAGTAAAGGTCTTCCTAATCCTATTATGTCAGCTTCACCATTTTCTAATGAAGTTAAAGCTATATCCGGGTTATCCATTCTACCTGCTAATATTACTGGTACGTCTACAACTTCTTTTACCATCTTTCCAAATGATCTATACATACCATCTTCAAAATACATTGGTGGATGATTCCAGTACCAAGAATCATATGTTCCTACATCTACATTTAATGCATCATATCCAGCTTCAACTAATATTTTAGCTGCCTGCAATCCTTCTTCATAATCACGACCCACTTCCACAAATTCTTCTCCTGGAAGTGCACCTTCTCTTAGTCCCTTCATCATACTTTTTAATGAATATCTTAAAGAAACTGGAAAATCTTCTCCACAAACTGCTTTTATAGATTTAACTATTTCCGTTGCAAATCTTAATCTATTCTCTAAGCTTCCACCAAATTCATCAGTACGCTTATTATAAAAAGATATTGCAAACTGGTCTAATAAATACCCTTCATGAACTGCATGTATTTCTACACCATCAAAACCTGATTTTTTTGCTATTGCTGCAGACATTGCAAATTTTTGTATGTAGGTTTTAACTTCTTCAGTTGCTAACTCTCTATGTTTTATATTTGCATCCCATCTATTTTCTTGTGCTGATGGTGCTACACATTTACCTTTCAAGAAACTTGGTATTCCTGAACGTCCTAATCCTGCAGTTAACTGCAAAAATATCTTAGCTCCATATGCATGAACTCTTTCTGTTAATATTTTTCCACTTTGTACAAAGTGTAGTGGACTCTTTGTAACACAAGGTATGCTTGGATTTTGTAAAGGCTCTATATCATTTTCCACATTACAAATACCAGTAATTATAAGTCCAGTTCCACCCTTTGCTCTTTCTACGTAATAATCAATTCCAGCTTTATTAAATGCTCCTTGTTCACTAGTAAATCCAACTGGTCCCATTGGTGCCATTGAATAACGATTTGGTATTTCTACTTTACCTATTTTAATAGGTTCAAATAATTTACTATACTTTTTGTTCATGTAATACTTCCTCCATTTGCTTACTATTCTATATACTTCATTGAATATATTCATCGAATATATTCAATGAATATATTTTAACATTATCACATTGATAATTTATTGTCAATATTTTGATTCGTAATTTTCTAAACTCATTTCACTGATAATATAATGAAATTTATTATATAGATCTTTATTTGTTTAAAAAAAAATTCAATTATAAAATATATCCCATTTTAGCTTTACTATGATATACTATGAAATGCATGAGATTAGATAATAATAGTCAAGTAAAATATATATGCTTCGCATCGAAAGATGCTAAACGGAATAATAAAATAGGACTAATGAAAAGATAATGCTATATAATGTTCGTTAGAATGATATTAAGTTTTCTATGAAATTTTATAACTACATCATACAAGGAGGGATTTTATTTGGATACGAAATTAACCAACAGGCAATATCAAGCTCTTAAAACTAAAGAAAATATACTTCATTGTGCATTACAATTAGTTAAAGAAATAGGCTTTGAAAAAGTTACTATATCCTCTATTTGCAAAAAGGCCAATGTATCAATCGGTTCCTTTTACCACTATTTTAAATCACTAGATTTTATAATAATTGAAACTTATAAATACTTCGATGAAATACTTACAAATTTAGACGAACAAGGGCATTTTAATGGAAATACTATAAATAGAATTATGCTAATTGTAAAAGAACAGCTAAGATATGCAGAAATTGAAGGAGTTGAAATTTTTACACAATTTTACAAAAGCCAAATTACAGTTGGAAATGAATATTTTTTATCCTTTGATAGACATCTATCAAAACTAATTTTAGATGCTGCAAAAGATGGTCAAAAATTAGGCATTTTAGACACTACCATTGATGCCTTAGAAATTACAAATGATATATTAACTATTTCTAGAGGTGTAATTTATGATTGGTGCTTAAAACATGGAAATTTCAACTTAATAGAGAAGGGTTGCAAACTAACTAAAGTTTATTTAGATTCCTATTTAGTTAATAGTTGTCCTTAGATTTTGAATTTATAATACCAATTATTATTGCAATTAAATTATTTAATCTTTTCGAAGATAAAAGTATAATTTTTCCAGTGTTTTTCAAATGTATTCTTGATTATTAATCATAAAAAACCACCTTTTCTTAGTAAATTTATTTGTTGCAAATAAATTTCACACTAGAATTGGTGGTTTTTTTATTATTTTCAGATTAATTTTTTTCTTAGAATGAATTTTGGAAATTATCTAGTTATTAGTTGTCCGTAGCCTCCATAATCTACATCTATTCTTATATCAATTTTTCTAAATTAATCACCAATTCACTAATAACTCTAACATACCTACGAATAATTACATTTAGTGTTTACTTTGTACTGTTTATGTACTCCCTGTAAGTTAAATGAACTGTAAATCCTGTATCGTCAAATTTATAGCTTGTATTTTCAAGAGGAGGATTGCCAGATGCTAAATTTATTCCAATAGAATAAAGAGCTTCAGCAAGATCGTGAGGATCTAAAGCAACAGTACCTGTCATAAAACCTTTTTGTATTAAATCTTTGGCAGCTGGCATTCCATCAATACCTAAAACTGGAATTGTTTCTGATTTATTTCCTTTATTATATCCATACTTCTGTAAAGCCTCAACAGCACCTACTGCCATAGCATCATTATTAGAAATTATAGCTTCAATTTTATTACCATATTTAAGAAACAGAGCTTCAATAGAACTTTTAGCGCAATCTTGCATCCATTCACAGTTAGAGGATGTAATCTCTTCTGTTTTTATTCCAGCCTCTTTAAGTGCTAAAATAGAGTATTTTGTTCTTAAATATGTTAACGGGCTACCAATTCTGCCTTTTAACATAACATACTGCAATACATCATCATGATTTTTATCTATGAACTCTTTATTAGAATTCCATTCATTAACAAGTATTTTTCCTTCCATAGTACCCGATTGCTCAAAATCTGCTCCAATAACAACAAATCGCTTATACGGTTTAATAAAGTTTATTATTTCTTCAGTGGGGTCTGGATTTAAAATTAAAGGAATATTTTTTCTCATGATTTTAATTAAAGTACTTTTTACATCGTCTAAGTTATGAGTAATTAAATTTATAATAAAAAGGTCATATTCTTCTGTAAGGGCTTTTTCTATACTTTCATTTTGTAAACTTTGATTATCTTTTGCATCAAAGAATGTAAATTTAACTTTATCTTTATTTTCTTTTTCAATACGTTCCAAATTTTGTTTAAGTAAAGAAACATACATAGCATTAGAATTGTCTAAGAATACACCTATCTTAACTGGAGTTTCTTTACTAAAATTTGAATTAGCAAATACATTATTTTTCAAAACTCCTATTAGGATAATTGGAATCATAATAAATATTAATATTTTTTTTAAAATGCTCATTTAAATCCTCCAAGATATCTCTTTAATTATAATAATTAATTTTAGCATTTGTATTAATAATAAAAAATATTCTAATTCAATATACTTTTCCTTAATTATATTTTCATTACATGATTTACCTTCTACAATACATTTTATATTAAACATATTGCTTTATTTAATTGCATTAATCAATTCATCTAATCTTCTTTTGCTTTATCCATTTATGAACACTTTATTTTTTAACTAAATAATATTTTATTTAGTTCCACTTAAAGTGTCCACTATTTTATACTAACACCAGTATAAAATTTACTTTAAGTCAAATAATAACTGTATATTATTAAGATTAGGAGGTAAAGAAAATTGAATGAAGGATTAGTAGTTTTTGTGCGTTCTATTATCGGATTTTTTTCCTTACTTATTTTTGCTAAAATATTAGGTAAACAACAAATAAGTCAATTAAGTTTTTTCGATTATGTCCTTGGAATAACAATTGGATCTATTGCTGCAACTCTTACAACAGACTTATCTAGTAGAGCTTGGCCTCATTTTATAGGTCTTTTTGTTTGGGCTCTACTAGGATATACAATGGAATATATTACATTAAAATGGAGATATGCTTCAAAATACATAGATGGAGAACCTACAATTATAATTATGAATGGTAAAATAATGGAGAATGCATTACGCAAAATGAAATACAAAGTCTCTGATATCATGGCACTATTAAGAAATAAAGATGTTTTTGATTTGTCACAAGTGGATTTTGCAATTATTGAACCAAATGGACAATTATCTGTACTTAAAAAACCACAATATGAACCTCTAACACCTAAAGATATGAATATTACTAAAGCGCCAACAGGCATAAGTACAGAACTTATTTACGATGGAATACTTATACATCAAAATTTAAAACAACTTAATAAAACTGAAAAATGGCTTATGGATCAGCTAAAAATGTACCAAATCAAGGATGTTTCAGAGGTATTTCTTGCAACACTGACTCCTTCTGGTTCCTTGTATATAGATAAATATGATGATCACACTGTAAAAATAACTGATGTTGGTGATTATAAGGGCCCATATTAAGGAGGAAAACTATCATGAGAAAATTTTTAGTCATAACTACACCTATAGTAGCATTAATTCTTTTTGTAGTAATTATGCTTAGTAGTACTATTTTAAAAAAATCATTAGGAAAAAATGATAATATTCCTGAGTCAATACAATTAATTATTCAAGATGTAGAATCAGAAAACTGGGAAGATGCTAGTGATAAAACAAAAAATTTGTCAAATGTTTGGAAAAGAGTAGTTAAAAGAATTCAGTTTAGTTCAGAAAGAGATGAAATAAATTCTTTTCAAGAGAGTATGGCACGTCTTAATGGTGCCATAATGGCAAAAGATAAATCTGCTTCACTTATTGAATTAAATGAAGCTTATGAGCATTGGGATGGATTAGGTAAATAAACTCTAAATGTGTTATAAAAAGCATAGTTATAATATGCTTTTTAACAATTATTTTTATATTGAAATTTTATTTATGTAATTAATTTATAGTTTAATAATTCCAGTAAGAACTCAAAATTATATTACATATTAATATACTCCCATATCTATAAAATATAAATTTAACTAGATATGAGAGTATATCAATTATTAATTAACTATTTATTATATTGAGGTTCTTCTTGTTTTACAAAATCAAGTCTTGATTGAATTGTTTGTTCTACATTTTCCATTGTATTTGCAAGTTGATTAAACATTTGTTTTGCTTCTTGATTATCTGTATCTAAAGAAAATGTCTTCATATCAGCACCTAATCCCTTAGCACTAGCTAATGCTGTTTCAAGTTTTGTTCCTGTTGGCATAACAACTCCTCCTTTGTATTTTTTATTACAACTATATTTTGTTCATAATTAATTTAAATATTCAATTTATTCATAATGAAATATATTCCTTTTTAAATCTAGTTTATATTTATTAATCCTTAACAATTTGTCTTTAATAATTTAAATAAATATATATATTAAAAATGAATTAAAACTAAGATTATTGGTTAAAGTAACCTAGAAAACAACTTAATAAATATAAAGGAGACTTTTATATGACTGCGATTTCAAAGGTAAAAGAAACATTAGCTACACTAAAGGGGTCTGAGGCCACCTTAAGAATGTATTCATTGCAAGAACGTGATAAAGAAGCTAGCGCTATTTATAATCAGGCATATAAAGAAATAAATGAAATTAAAACAGACTTAGAAAAAAGAATAGGCTTTATGGAGTTTGAGGAACCCCAATATAAAGGCAACTAAGTGAGGTGGCATATGGATTCTTGGTTAATACTATTATTTAATTCGATAATTTTATTTTTTTTAACATTAGTTATAACAAAATATATGAAAAAAAAGACCTTATCTAAGGCTACACCCTTTGATTTTATTTCTTATGCCGTCATTGCTATTATAATTACTTTAATTTCTTTAAATATAGTTAATAATATTTACTTCGGATTAATTACACTGTCTGTTTGGGCACTGATGCCTATTATCTTAGATTATGCTTCCATGAGAAGTAAATGGATTTATAACCTAATGCACGGTAAAGAACGGGTTCTTGTTAAAAACGGTAAAGTTATGGAAGATAACTTATCCAAAGAAAGAATTACAGGGCAAGAATTCCTACAACAAATGCGTTTAAAAAAAGTATTTAACTTAGCCGATGTTGAATTTGCTGTAATGGAAACAACTGGAGATATAAATGTTAGTTTAAAAGCTGATAAAAAGCCCATTACCCCATATGATTTAGGAGAAAAAGTAGCACCTAAGACTGAACCACAAACAGTTATTTTAGATGGAAACATATTAAATGAAGGTCTTACTAATGCTGGATTAAATCGAGGCTGGCTTACAACTCAGCTAGAAATCAAAGGGGTTATCCTTGAAAATGTTTTTCTTGGTCAAGTAGATTCTTCTGGCGACTTATATATAGATCTTTTTGATGATATGATACAAGTCCCTAAAACACAAATTAAAGAAATGCTCTATGCTAGTATTCAAAAAAGTCAAGCAGATCTTATTTCATTTTCTTTAGACTGTGACAATGAAGATGCAAAAACTATGTACTCACAAAGTGCTAAAAAATTAGAAAAAACCATAAAAAAATTAGAACCATATTTATTACGTTAGAAGGTGAAATAAATGTCAAATATGAAAAAGAAAAAAATGACCTCAGCTCAGCAGCAATATGATACATTAGTAAATAGTATAGAACCTAAAAGACCCATTTTAACTAATTGTATTAGAGCCTTTCTCGTAGGTGGCACAATATGTACAATTGGTCAAGGACTACAGTGGATTTTTATTAACTACTTTAATTTTGATGAAAAAACCTCAGTAGGTCCTACGTCCCTAGTTTTAATATTTTTTGCAGCTTTATTTACTGGCCTTGGAATTTACGATCATCTTAGTCAGTGGGCTGGATGTGGATCTGCTGTTCCTATTACAGGCTTTGCCAATTCTATAGCTTCTGCTTCAATTGAACATAAAACTGAAGGATTTGTACTTGGAGTAGCTGGAAATATGTTCAGTCTTGCAGGCGCAGTTATTGTTTATGGAGTTTTTGCTTCTTTTGTAATTGCTACAATAAAAATAACAATAACATGGTTGGGGGCGATGTAAATGCTTAAAGGACATCAATCCTGGATTTTTAATTCTAAACCTACAATATTAGCTTCTGCCGCCGTTGGTGGTCCTTTTGAAGGTAATGGTGCTTTAGCTGATGACTTTGATATACTTTATGATGATTTATGGCTTGGGCAAGATAGCTATGAAAAAGCAGAAAAGGCTCTACTTGAGCATGCTTGTGAAAGAGCAATACAAAAATCAAAGATACAAAAAGAAAATATTAACTTTTTCTTAAGTGGAGATTTAATGAATCAAATCATTTCTAGTAGCTTTACTGCAAGAACTTTAGGAATACCTTATTTAGGAATATTTGGTGCTTGCTCTAGCTCCATGGAAGGTTTAGCATTAGCTGCTCAATTAATAGAAAGTAAAGCAGCTAAATATGTTATAGCAGCTGCAAGTAGTCATAATGCAGCTGCTGAAAAACAATTTAGATATCCTACAGAATATGGTGTGCAAAGACCACCTACTGCTCAATGGACAGTAACTGGAGCTGGAGCTGCAGTCCTTGGACAAAATGGAAACGGACCTAAAATAACTTCTGCGACCATAGGAAGAGTAGTAGATATGGGTATTTCAGATCCATATAACGTTGGTGCAGCCATGGCACCAGCAGCTGTAGATACCATTGAAGCGCATTTTAGAGATTTAAATATTGATGCTTCTCATTATGATCTTATTGCCACTGGTGATTTAGGAAAAGTTGGCCATGAACTTGCTAATGCTTTATTAAAAAAACATGAAATAAATATGCCAACGGATATATTTACAGATTGTGGTCTTTTAATATATAAAGAAGACCAACCAAGCTTTTCTGGTGGAAGTGGCTGTGGTTGTTCTGCTACTGTAACTTATGGACATTTACTTAATCGTATGCGAAAAGGGGAATTAAAGAAAATATTGATTGTTGCAACAGGTGCCTTAATGTCTCCTATCTCCTTCCAACAAAAGGAAAGCATACCTAGTGTTGCCCATGCTGTTTCTATAGAAATGTAAAAAAGAAGGTGTGAGTTAAGTTATGGAAAAATTTATTTTTGCATTTATAATAGGTGGATTAATTTGTGTTATTGGGCAACTTATAATGGATACTTTAAAGATTACCCCTGCACATACAACTTGTACACTAGTTGTAATTGGTGCAATTTTAGGTGGATTTGGTCTATATGATCCTTTGGTGAAATTCGCAGGTGCTGGAGCATTTGTACCTATAAGTAGCTTTGGAAATACCCTTGTAACAGCTGCTATAACTGAGGCTGAGCAAACGGGTTTTATAGGAATATTTACTGGTGTTTTAAAGACAGTAAGTGTAGGTGTTTCCTCCGCAATAATATTTGGATTTATTTCTGCCATGATATTTAAACCAAAAGGTTAGGCATATGAAAAAATTCTTTTCAAAATAACCCACGTGAACACTTACATTGAACTGTTTCCTGTCTACTTTACAGGGGGCAGTTCACATTCATATTATCGTGGATTTCATAGTTGAGACAAGACGCGACCTTTAAAATCCACCAATAATATAAAATTATTTTATTATCTTCTCTTGTTCTTCTTAATCATACTTATTTAATAAAATATAGCCATATTTAATTTTAATTATTAAATAATCCTGCTCCTTCTATGATTTCCTGCTCCATAAATAAACTTGAAACTGCTTCATTATAATCACTTAACTTTTGTGACTTCTTTATTTTTTTAGCATATTTTTTATTATCTGAAAACATGTAAATCATATATCCCCATAGTTCTTTCATTCTAAAGATTGCATTTCTATCTTCATTAAATAATTCTATATATTTATTAAAAATTTCACTATGAAAATCTTTTAATACTTCTTTATCTATAAAAGTATTATTTTTAATCTGATTCATTAACCCTGGATTTGCTAGTATACCTCTTCCTAGCATTACTTTGTTTACTTCTGGAAAAGCTTTTATTAATTTATTATGATCATCAACATTAAAAATATCACCATTATAGCATACTTGATTGGTGCTTAAAGATAATGCATCTTTAAATACCTCTAAATTAGGTTTATTTCCATAAAAATCTTTTTGTGTTCTAGGATGAATAATTAATTCTTCTATAGGATATTTATTGTAAATTTTTATTAGTTCATAAAATTCTTCTGGACTCTCCTTTCCTATTCTAGTTTTTATAGAAATTTTCATATCATCTATTTTAAATATTTTATCTAAAAACATATCAAGTTCTTCTCTTTTGGCTAGAAATCCTGATCCTCTATTTTTTGAAACAACCGTTCCAGCAGGGCAGCCTAAATTTAAATTAACCTCATTATAACCTAATTGTTGTAATTTTCTAGAAGTATTAATAAAACCTTCTGAATCATTGGTAAGTATTTGAGGTACAATATTCATCCCTTTATTATTTTCAGGTAAAACATCCCTTAACTCTTTAGTTTTAAGACTTCTGCTTTTATTTGTAACAATAAAAGGGGTAAAATATTTATCAATATTATGAAAAAATTTTTCATAAGCATTTCTATATATATATCCTGTAATTCCTTCCATTGGTGCTAAATAATATTTCATTTAATGACTCCTCATAATCTAAGTTATATTTGCTTATAAAAGTAGTATTTAATTTCCCACACTATTATTCTTTTATAAACTTTCCAAAAAACATTATATCAGGATGAACTTTTCTTATCTACTTAATTTATTTATTATAATAATCTATATCCCAACTTTTAGGCAGCCTTATAAATAAATTACCTACATAATATTCATTCCTTGGTTTCTCTATTTCTCTATTACAATTAGCATCTTTATCATTTTTTTTAGATCTAATATTATTAAAGACCCCCTTCAAACTAAGCATTCCATATCCCCACTGAGGATTAGGATATACGTCTCCTGGTCTTTGCTGAGCACCTCTTATCAAATATGTTTTTAATTTGTCAGCATACATTGTAGTATCATTACCATCAATAATTCCCCATTGAAATAGTAATGCACAGGATCCTGCTACAACAGCACCTGCCACACTTGAACCACTAATAATTGCAGTGGTTCCATCTACCGAAGTGGTCTTAGCATTAACTCCTCCAGCTGCAATATCAGGCTTTATCATATCATTTCTTGTAAACCCTCTTCCTGATTCTGGTACGATCGAATTATTATTTTGATTATAGTATGCTGCAGTTATAACACTGCTAGATGTTCCTGGAAGAGTCAATGTAATATATGGGTTAGGTCTAAGAAATCTTGTATCAGGTGCTATAAGTTCTCTCTGTAATATCCATGCATCATATCTTCCTACTAAAATTAATTCTCCTATAAGCTTAAATTGCCATATACCTACTCTAATATCTCTTGCCACAATAACTATTTTTTGATCTCCACTTATTTCCTCTGGTATAAAATATTCTATTGTCATTTTAGTTTCTTCATATACAAAAGTAACATCTACAATTTCCTTAAGCTTTGGAGGTATTCTTTTAATAACCTCACCAGTTGGAGATGTTATTGATAGTGCTACTTTATCTGGCTTTGAAATCCATATTTCAATACGTATATCTTTCTGTTTTTCTCCTATTTTAAGTTCTATAATGCCAATATCTCCTGCACTCTTTATTGTTCCTGAAGTATGAGTTGCAGTATTTCCTTGATTACCAGTTGGAGCAACTACTGCAACTCCAATATTTTTACAAATTTCTTCTGAATATCTTTCAACTAAGGACTCTCCAGTATGAGCACCCATATTTGTTCCTAATGGAATATACATTATAATAGGCTTATTTAATTTAGATGCTAAATCTAATAAATATCTCATACCTAAAAATACTGAAGTATTTTTATATGAAATTTCATTTCCATAAAGTGCATAAGCTTGTCTGAAAGCCTTATTACCTGATCTAAGCTTTACAACTGCTAAGCTACACTTCGGAGCTACTCCTATAAGTTCTGGATTAGCGCCTTTTGCTGCTATAATACCTGCTATTTTTGTTCCATGACCTATTTCATCCTTAGATGGTACAATTTTATATGGATCACTACCATTTCGATTTGCTTGTATTGCCTTATTAATATCATCTTGCGTGTATATAGTCCCCGCTATAATTTCTGGTTGTAGAGTATCGTTTTCAATATTTTGATCATAAATTGATATAATCCTAGAAGTTCCATCTTTATTTATAAATTCATCATTTAAATAATCTATTCCAGTATCAACGATGCCAACAATAACCCCCGAACCATCTAATGATAAGTATTCGCTATTGTGAAATAGTGTTGCTTCTGATGCTATTACAGGTGATATATCACATAGTGTAAGAGCTGAACCTGGATCTGCAAAAATTATTTCTTTAGTTGTCTTTAATACCTTGCTATTTATTTCATATGGCAATGTTATAAACGCTCGTTTTTCATCTATTATATATACATCTGAATCTTGAAACTTCTTTATTGCATTAACTATATCTCCTCTATATTCAACTACTGTATTTAAATTATTTTCTTTTAAAAAATAATTTATTTTTTTATTTATTGATATTTCTCTGTTTTTCTCTTTTTCAAGTCCTCTAATATTATCAAAAACCCCTTTTACATCTAGCATACCATAACCCCACTGAGGATTAGGATAAACGTCTCCTTGTCTTTTATTTGCTCCTCTTATTAAATATGTTTTTAATTTTATAGCAAACATTGGACTGTCATTTCCCTCAACAATCCCCCACTCAAGCAATAGTGCGCATGCCCCCGCTGTAACAGCACCTGCCACACTTGAACCACTAATAATTTGAGTTCCTCCACCTACAGAAGTTGTTATAGTATTAATTCCACCTGCTGCAATATCTGGCTTAACCATATTATTCCTAGTATAACCCTTACCTGACTCAAGTACAATTGAGTTGTTATTTTGATTGTAATATGCTATAGTTATTGCCCCCTTGGAGGTTCCTGGCGTAGTTAATGTAGTATTGGGAATAGGATTAAGAAATTTTGTATCTGGCGCTAAAATCTCTCTTTGTAATATCCATGCATCATATTTTCCAACTACGATTAACTCACCTATAAGTTTAAATTTCCATATGCCTTCTCTAATATTTCTTGCAATGATAAGTATTTTTTGCTCTCCTGTTAATTCCTCAGGTATAAAATATTCTATTGTCATTTTAGTTTCTTCATACAGAAAATTAATATCTGTCACTGTTTTAAGCTTTGGAGATATTTTACTAATAGCTTCACCTGTAGGAGATATTATTGATAATGCTACCTTATCTGGCTTGGACATCCATATTTGGATACGTATATCATGCTGATTTTTTCCTATCTGAATTTCTATAGTTGCCTCTTCTCCTTTATTTTTTATTACTCCTGAAGTATGAGTATCCGTATTTCCTTGATTACCACTAGGAACAACAACTGCTACACCATTATAATTAGAAATTTCAGTTATATATTTTTCAATAAATGCTTCTCCATTATGAGGTCCAGTATTGGTGCCTAATGGAATATATATTACAATAGGCTTCTTTAACTCAACTGATAAATCATACAAATATTTTATGCCAAGTAATATGTCTGAATTTTGGTATACAGGCTCATTTCCATAAACTTGATAATACTCTCTAAAAGACTTAAATGCTGGTCTAAGTTTTACTATTGCTAAATTGCACCTAGGCGCTGCACCAATTATCCCAGGTGTAGCACCTCTTGCAGCTATTATCCCTGCCATATTTGTTCCGTGACCTATTTCATCCTTAGATGGTACAATTTCATATGGATCTTGCCCATTTTTTTTAGCTTGTATTGCCTTATTTATATCCTCTTGTTTATATACAGCACATTTAAGCTTAGATGAGTTATCTGGAATACTTCTATCCATGATTTCTAAAATTCTAGTGGTTCCATCCTCATTTATAAATTCTTCATTTAAATAGTCTATTCCTGTATCAATTATCCCTACAATTACACCTAAACCACTTAGTTGTAAATAAACATTATTATGAAACACAGTAGCTCCAGATGCTTCTACTGGTGAAATATCGCAAGTTGTATATGCATCGCCTAAATCTACATATACTATTTCATGTGTTGATTTTACCATATCATCATAAATTTCATATGGTGTTGCAATTAATGCACGTTTTTCGTCTACTATATATACTGACGTATTTTTAAAATTCTTCAATGCATTAACTATATCACCTTTATATTCAACCAAAAAAATCATATTATTTATATCAAAAAAATTATTTGGAGGTTCCGCCATCTCTCTGCTATTTTGTTCTTTTAATCCTCTAATGTTATCAAAAACGCCCTTCATATTGATGATTCCATAACCCCACTGTGGATTAGGATACTCATCACCTTCCCTTTTGGATGTTCCTCTTATTAAATATGTTTTAAGTTTTATTGAATACATAGATCTATCTTTACCCTGAACAATTCCCCACTGGAATATAAGTGCACAACATCCTGCAACTACAGCTGCTGCCACACTGGATCCACTGATAATTTTGTCGCTATTATTTCCGTAAATTGCTAATGCATTAACTCCACCAGCTACTATATCTGGTTTTATTCTATCATCCCTTGTATAACCTCTACCAGAATCTACTTCAATTGCATTGTTAGTTTGATTATAATACCCAACAGATATGGCATGTCTTGATGTTGATGGAATCATTAATGTTCCATCTGGATTTGGACTTAAAAATTTTGTATTTGGTGCAATTATTGACTTCTGTGGTAAATAAGCATTATATTTACCTACTGACACCATTTCTCCTAAAAGCTTAAAATCCCATATACCTTCAGCTATATTTATGGCTGTAATATTAATTTTTTCATCACCACTTATTTCCTCTGGTTTAAGATACTGAATAAACATCTTAGTTTTTTCATATATAAAATTAATTTCTGTAATCTTTTTGTTTATGGGCGCTATTCTATCAACTATTTCTCCAGAAGGAGATGTAATTGATAATGTTACTTTATCTGGTTTAGAAATCCATATTTCAAATTTTAAATTTTTTTGTTTCTCATCTACTATAAGCTCAATATTAGCAACATCACCATCTTTAACTATTACTCCTGAAGTATGAGTATCTGCATCTGCTTCATTTCCTGTTGGTACAACAACAGCTACTCCTCTAATTCTTGAAATCTCATCTATATATCTTTCATTAAGAGCTAATCCATTGTGAGCCCCCATATTATAGCCTAGTGGTATCAATATTACAATCGGTTTCTTTAGATTCATAGAAAGCTCATATAGATAGCTTATTCCACTAAACACTGCAATATTTGAATAGATAGGTGCATTTCCATATACATAACCTTCCTCTTTTAATTTTTTACTTGCAGGTAATAGTTTTACAATAGCTAAATCACATTTAGGTGCTGCTCCTGCAAGTGATGGTTTTGCGCCTCTACCAGCAGCAATTCCTGCCATATTTGTACCATGACCTATTTCATCCTTTGAAGGTACTATTGCATACGGATCTTTACCTTCTCTTTTAGCTTTAATTGCATTATTTATATCCTCTATTGTATACTCAGTTCCTAGAGCTTGACCACTAGGTCTTTTTCCTGTATTAATTGTTTGATCAAAGATAGCTAAAATCCTTGAGGTACCATCTACATTTATAAATTCTTCATTTAAATAATCTATTCCCGTATCAATTATTCCTAATATAACACCTGATCCATCTAATGGTAAGTACTCATTGTTATGAAACTGCGCAGCTCCAGATGCTTCCACTGGTGAAACAGCACATAATGTATATATGGCTACAGGATTTCTATAAGTAATTACATTAGATAGTTTACTGACTATCTCCTCTATATCTTCATCTATAACTGATAGTAATGCAGTATTTTCATTAATTACAAATACCTTAGCATTTGTAAATTTATTTACAGCACTAACAATATCTCCACTGTAGTCTACTAGTGCATATGTTACATTGTCTCCTGTAAAAACATCATCTGAATCCTTTCTATGATCTTTTTTATAAATCTTACTCTTTTTTATACTAATCCCCCCTTTTGACTATCTATGCACTAATATAAAAATTGAGACTAGAGAAGTAATAATGAATTATAAAACTCCTCAGAAAATTCATAATTCATTCTCAACTCCTAACTCTCAATTAAATATTCTTTAGGTAATCTTATAAATAAATTACCAACATAATACTCGTTTTTATATATTGTTTTTTTTGTAACTATATTTTTCTCTTCTATACTATTGTTAATTTTAAATCTAATATTATCAAAGACTCCCTTCATATTAACCATACCATATCCCCACTGTGGATTAGGATATACATCACCTTCCCGTTTTGATGTGCCTGCAATAAGATAAGTTTTAACTTTTGTTGCATATAAATTTATATCATTTCCATTAACAATTCCCCACTGAAATATCAGCGCTGAACATCCTGCTACCACAGCTGCTGCCACACTAGATCCACTAACAAGTTGCGTTCCAGCATCTCCAGCCTTAGATACTAAAGCATTTATTCCACCTGCTACTACATCTGGTTTAACTCTACCATCTCTTGTATATCCTCTTCCTGACTCTCTTACATTAGAATTATTATTTTGATTATAATAGCCAGTGGATATAGCATATGCTGATGTTGATGGAACAGTTAAAGTTATATATGGATCTGGATTTAAAAATTTTGTACCTGGTGCTAACAATTCTCTCTGAATTAAATATGCATCACATTTCCCAGTTACAACCAATTCTCCTGTAAGTTTAAATATCCAGATTCCTTCCCTTATATTTCTAGCTTTAATTGTAATCCTTTCCTCACCAGTTAATGTTTCTGGTATAGAGTATTCTACATATATTATGGTACTTTCATATAAAAATTTAATTTCTGTTATTTTATTAAGAGCAGGTGGTATTCTGCTAATTACTTCTCCAGAAGGAGAAATAATTGATAATGAAAATTTATCTGGTTTAGACATCCAAATTTCAAATTTTATATTTTTTTGACTTTTATCTATTTTAAGCTGAATACTCTGAGTATCACCTGTTTCAACTATAGTTCCAGATGTATGAATATCTGAATCTCCTTGATTTCCATTTGCCACAACCACAGTTATTCCTTTAACCCTTGAAATCTCATCTATATATCTCTCAATAAAGGATAGTCCATTATGAGGACCACTATTTGTACCTAAAGGTACAAGTATTACCATAGGTATTTTTAACCTACGAGATAAATCATATAAATACTTAATACCTGCAAATACAACTGAAGTTGAAAAAGCAGGTATATCTCCGTATACCCCAAAGTCATCTCTTAATGATAATACTGCAGGACTTAATTTTACAACAGCAAAATTGCATTTCGGTGCTACGCCTCTAACTTCTGGATTTGCACCTCTAGCTCCTATAATTTCTGCCATACTAGTACCATGACCAGTTGAATCCTTTGCTGGTACTATTTTATAAGGATCCTCACCACTTCTCTTAGCCTTAATTGCTTTATTTATTTCTTCTCTAGTATACTCACTACCTCCGTACTGGCCCTCAGGTGGTTTCCCAGTAGAAATATTTTGATCCCAAATAGCTAAAATTCTTGATGTGTCATCTTCATTAATAAACTCCTCATTTAAATAATCTATACCCGTATCAATTATACCTATAGTAACGCCACGACCATCTAGTGGTAAGTAAATACTGTTATGAAATACAGTTGCTCCCGATGATTCTACTGGTGAAATATCACATAATGTATGCAATACAGTAGGAACTGCATAAATAATTACATCAAAAAGTTTATTAATTACTTCATTTAAATCTCCTTGTACCGCTAATATTGCATAATTTTTATCAGCAATAAAAATACGAGCATTGGTGATTTTTTTTACAGCACCAACAATATCCCCCTGATATTCTATAGTTGCAAAGATAGTGTCTTGTAATGTAAAAAACTCCTCATCTGTAATATTATCCATGTTATTTTTTGATGTATTTTCACCTCTAACATTCGCTAATTTTAGTAAATTTAAAGAATCATAAGCACATACAATGCCATAACCCCAGTTAGGATCTGGATAAAGTACCTCTGTCCTGTCTCTTTTAGCACCTTTTGAAAGATAATACTTAAGCCTATCTCCATAAAGAAATGGATCGTTGCCCTTAACTATTCCCCACTGTAAAAGTAATGCGCATATTCCTGCTACATGAGGTGCAGCCATTGAAGTTCCACTTTTAGTATCAAACCCATTATCTGATACTGTAGATAATATTTGTTCTCCTGGAGCTACTATATCTGGTTTTGTAAATGAAGTTTTATAAAATTTTCCCCTACCTGAAAAAGATGAAAAAGTATTTGTTCTATTGTTATAGCTACCCACTGATATTACACTCTCTACTGTAGCTGGAATTCCTAAGGTATTATATACATCTGGCTTAAGAAACCTTGTTTTTGGATTAAGAGCTTCTGTAATAGGAAGCCATATATCATATACTCCCCTATATTTATTAAGAACTTTTAAAATTAATTTCCATTCACCACTTGGTAAAGATTCTGAACTTGGCAAAATACTTATAGATATTTCTCCATTTATATCAAAAGGCTTAGGTCCTGTATTATAAATAATACATTTATCAACGCCTATATTAATTTCTCTATATCCATCACGAAGGACTATTTCTCCACTTTTTTCACCTAATGAATTCTCTATCTCAATAGAAACATCAACTAAAAGTGGTTTATATAATTGTAGATTTATTGCTACTTCAGAATCTGCTACACCAAATGGAATTACATTCACATCGCTTAATTCACCACCAACATGATGAGCTGCCTCTCCTTCATTTCCTGATGCAATAACCATTGCTACTCTTTCAAGCTTACATATAGTGTCTATATATTGTTCTAAAAGACTAGTACCATTATGGGCCCCATCATTAGTACTTAAACTAATATTTATAGCAAGTGGTTTATTAATTTCATTTGCCTTATCTACAAGAAACTTTATTCCTCTCATAATCTGAGTACTTAACGCAAAATTTAAAAAACCATATCTAGTAATTTTCACCATAGCAATTGAGCTTTTAAAAGCTACACCATAATTTTGTTTTGGTATTTTACCTCCTGCACAAGCTATTCCTGCCACATGTGTTCCATGATTTATATGATCTCTTACATCTACAATTGCATATGGATCTGTTGATTTTAAGGCTTCATTTATTTGAACTTTATCATAAACTTTTTTATTCTCTCCTAAATCATAAATAAAATCAATTCTCGTGTTGCCATCTTCATCTATAAAAGCAGGATGAGTATAATCTATACCAGTATCAATAAATCCAACTAGTACACCCTCTCCAGTTAAGCCATACCTATCCCAAACATTTGGAACACAACAAGCCTTATTGCTTTCAAAATCAGAAGTAAATAAAACTTTTGGTAACTCTACATATTGCACACCTTCTATCTGAGATACTTTGCGTATGTCTTCTGACTTTAAAGTAACAATACCAAAACCAAAACCTAAATTTTCAAATATACCACCTATCTGCTCCACAGACTTCGTTACTTTATCCAAATTATTTCCAAACAAAACTACTATTTCTATATTTCCTTTATTAATTTTTTCATTTTGTGCTAAAGATGTTACCTTATATAGTAACTGTTCTGGTATTCTATTCAATAAGTTTAATTTAGAATCAAACTTGCTAATTTCTATGTTAATCTCCTCCTGAAAATATAGCTATCTATAATAGATTATTCAAATATTCCTTAATAAAAAACCATTTAGCATTTATATTTTTAACTTCAATTGTAAACTCTAAATTAACTAATAGATAAATTCCTTGGGAACTTCATCAATCATTTTTAACTAATTACTTTCTGGGTAATCTTATAAATAAATTACCAACATAATACTCATTTTCACCTATTGTTTTTTCAATAACTATATCATTATTGCCTATAAACTCATTAACGTTTAATCTAATATTATCAAAGACCCCCTTCATATTAACCATGCCATATCC
Organism: Clostridium sp. ZBS2; assembly: GCF_023845855.1. Classification (NCBI taxonomy): domain Bacteria; kingdom Bacillati; phylum Bacillota; class Clostridia; order Eubacteriales; family Clostridiaceae; genus Clostridium; species Clostridium sp. ZBS2. The sequence goes on along the minus strand of NZ_JAMQIF010000019.1, from coordinate 226,373 downwards.
CCATTGTGGATTAGGATATACGTCACCTTCTCGCTTTGATGTGCCTGCAATAAGATAAGTTTTAACTTTTGTGGCATATAAATTTTTGTCATTTTCATTGATAATTCCCCACTGAAATATAAGTGCTGAGCATCCTGCTACGACCGCTGCTGCTACACTAGATCCGCTGATAGCTTGTGTTGCACCACCTACAGCAGTTACTAAAGTATTTACTCCACCTGCTACTATCTCTGGTTTAACTCTCCCATCTCTTGTATATCCTCTACCGGATTCTGTTACATTTGAATTATTATTTTGATCATAATACCCAACAGATATGGCATATGATGATGTTGATGGAATAGTTAATGTTATATATGGATCTGGATTTAAAAATTTCGTACCTGGAGCCAATAATTCTCTTTGCAGCAGATATGCATCATACTGACCACTTATAACCAATTCTCCTATAAGCTGAAATGTCCAAATTCCTTCCCTTATATTTCTAGCATTAATTGTAATTTTTTCCTCACCAGTTAGTACTTCTGGTATAGAGTATTCTATATATATTATAGTACTTTCATATAGGAATTTAATTTCTGTTATTTTATTAAGACTAGGTGGCATTCTACTAATTATTTCTCCAGAAGGAGAAACAATTGATAATGCAAATTTATCAGGTTTAGAAACCCATATTTCAAAATTTATATTTTTTTGATTTTTATCTACTTTAATCTGAACACTTTTAGTATCACCTTTTTTATTTATCTTTCCAGAAGCATGGTTACCTGCATCTCCTTGATTTCCAGTTGGTACAACTACAGCTATTCCTCTTACTCTTGAAATTTCATCTATATATCTCTCAGTAATAGATAATCCATTATGGGCACCTCTAATTCCACTTAAAGGTAAAAGTATTACAATAGGTTTTTTTAACTTATAAGATAAATCGTATAAATACTTCATACTTAAAAATAAAACTGAAGTTGAAAAAGTTGGTGCATTACCATACACGCCAAAAGCTTCCCTTAATAATTCAGGAGCAGTTCCCAATTTTACAATAGCAAAATCGCATCTTGGTGCAGCTCCTATAATTGCTGGATTTACACCTCTAGCTCCCACAACTGATGCCATGTTTGTGCCATGACCATTTTCATCTTTTGAAGGCACTATAGCATAGGGATCTTGTCCATCTCTTTTAGCCTTAATAGCCTTATTTATTTCTTCCCTAGTATACTCACTACCTACAAACTGTCCTTCTGGATTTTTTCCCGCAGTTATGTTTTGATCCCAAATAGTTAAAATTCTTGAAGTATCATCTTCATTAATAAACTCCTCATTTAAATAATCTATACCAGTATCAACTATACCTACAATAACCCCTGACCCATTTAGTGGTAAGTAAGCACTGTTATAAAAGCTAGTTGCTCCCGATGCTTCTACTGGTGAAATATCACACAATGTATACAGTGAACTAGGATTAACATAAACAATTACTTCAAAAAGTTCATCAACTACTTCCTGTACATCTCCTATAACTGCTAATATTGCACGATTTTTATCAACAATAGCAACACGAGCATTAGGAATTTTTTTCACCATACTCACAATATCACCTTTATATTCTATAAGTATATATACAGTATCTAATAGTGCAAAAAAAAGTTCATTTGGCATATTTCCTATATCTTCTTCTAATCTAACATCTTCTTTATCCTTAAATAAGTCTAATCCATCTATATTAATCTCCTCCTTGTATATTCTTTGCTAGACTCATTTACATTTTAATTATTGTATTGAAATAGGTAACTGATATAGAATATGCTAATGATAGCTAAATAATTAATACTAGGTAAAACTCTTTAATTCTAAAAATCTCTAACAGCATATCATAGAAGTATTTCATGCTTTAAAAATTCTACAAATTTCCAAATAATAAAAAAAGATGTTACTATAAAGCTATTAAAAAATTATTTTATAGCAACATCTTTTTTATTATATTTGTACTCTTCTTTATATGTTAATCTATACTATTCCTACACTCATTTGCAGACGCAATAATTATTTTTCACATAGTTAAACGTTATATTTTTAAAAATTAATAATTTACATAAAAAATATAACTAGAAAATAAATTTCCAGTTATATTTAAATATTTAATTTATAGACTGCAGCTAACTAAAAGATATCATATACCATATTAATTAACATTATACCTACTATTTTGAACATGAACAAAATCTTTCAAGATTCATTAAAGATGCTGCTCCTGCAAGTGTTGTACCAAAAAAAATAGTAGGTTTATCGATTAAAAAATTTGTTATTGTTTTATTTGCTATTGTGCTGCCTGTAGCAACTACTATATCACACCAATTCAACAAATCATCTATAGATTTATTTCCATCTTCAACTAACACACCGTATTTAATCTTACCTACTGTATCACAAGCTAAATCTACAATTCTAAGTGAAAATTTTTTAGAAAGGTTGTCTAATATTGCAGGTTGATACCCTATCATCGCTATTTTAGGATCATCATATTTCTCTTTAATATAATAAGCAAATTTCTCTGCACATACTTCTGGTTCTCCATCTTTGCAATGAATAGTTTTATCTGTTAATTTTAAATATCTACATACAGCATTTAAAGTTGCAATATATACCGCTGTATCAAAATTAGTTTTTAAAGGCATTTCAATAATTTGTTTTAAAGTTCCTTCAAAATTATTAGGCATATCCGTAAAAGCTTGACCTTTTTGGCCTCTAAAATCTGCTTCAAGCAGTTTTTCCTTTCCCTTTATAATAGGAAAATCTTTTCTATCTGGATTTCCTATAGCTTCCTCTGGCTTTAAAGCCTTTCCTTTTACCTTAACCTCATCATTTAAAAAATTATTATCATTAACTATATTCATAAATTTATTAAATAAACTATTATAAAATTCTGCTTCATTCATATTATTGCCTCCATAATTCTATTATAAAATTTGTATATCACTATCTTTAATTCCCACATACACTTCTTTCCCTGGATTTAGCTTTAAATCTTCAATGCATTTTTCTGTTACAAATGAGTTTAATTCAATACCTATATCAACTATAACTTTTTTTATAAAACCTTGATTAATAATTTCAACAATTCTACCTTTGAATTTATTCTCAAAGCTTTGAGTTCTAGGGTCTAAGAACAGAAAAATATTTTCACCACGTACTGCAGCTATGGCCTCATTAAGTACACTGTTATTTTTAACAACAAATTTCACATCATTTGATAAAATCGCTCTTCTATCACTTACCTTACATTTAAATAGATTACTAAATCCTGTGAATTTAGCTATAAATTCTGATGAAGGATGTTCAAATATTTCCTCTGGACTTCCAATTTCAAGAATTTCTCCATTATTCATAACTGCTATTCTGTCTGCTAAATACAAAGCCTCATTAAAATCATGAGTAACATGAATAGTTGTAGTATTTAGATTTTTATGCATTTTTTTTAGGTTTTGTTGAAAAATTTCTTTAGTACAAGGATCAAGTGCACTGCTGACTTCATCCAATAATAGTATTTGTGGTGAAGTAATAATAGCTCTTGCGAAAGCAATACGCTGTTGTTCTCCTCCACTTAACATAGATATATTTCTATTCAATAAATGCTCTATATTAAGCATTTTACATATACTAAATAAAGCTTGCTCTGAACTACTTTTAGACATGCTTTTTACTTTAGAACTAAAGAGTATATTTTCTCTTACAGATAAATGAGGAAACAACAAATAATCTTGATATACAAATCCTATATTTCTATGCTCTGGTGGAACATTACTCAAATTTCTATTATTTATATATATACTACCTTTATCCAGATTATAAATTCCTGCTATTATTTCTAAAATTATAGTCTTACCTGCTCCTGTAGGTCCTAATATAACAAAATATTCCCCTTCTTTTACTTCAAAACTTATATCTTTAAGTGTAAAGTTACCTAGTTTTTTATAAATATGCTCTAATTTAAGCATGAAATAACTCCTTTTTAGTATTATTTTATATTTTCTGTATTTCTCTTTTCAAGCAATTGAAAAATAGACAAACATACTATAGACATAATTATTAATATTGTTGCTGCTGCTAACGCTTTATCCAGTTCCCCACCAGCTAAATTTAAAAATATTGCTGCTGGTAATGTCTCTGTTTTCATACGAATAGCTCCTGCAAGCATAAGAGCAGTACCAAATTCGCCCAATGCACTAGTCCATACAATTATAACTCCTGAAATTACTCCATTTCTTGCTAACGGAAGCGTTACCTTAAAAAATGATTCACAACTGCTATAACCAAGTGTTCTAGCAACAAATTCTAACTTAGGATTAATACTTTCAAAAGTTACTTTTAAAATTCTTATCATATATGGAGTATTAATAAAAAAATGAGCTACTATTATTCCATATACAGAAAAAACAGGATCTATTCCTAATTTAATAACAATATTTTCTATAGGCTTTGTAGTAAATAGTAATAAAAGAGCTATTCCTGATGCAATTGGTGGAATTGAAATTGGCATTTGTACTATTGCATTTATAATTTTTTTACCCCAAAAGTTAAACCTAACTAATCCATATGATATAGGTATAGAAAACATCAAACAAATTATTGTTGATATGGTTGATGTAAAAAAGCTTAACTTAATTGCAAACTGAATTTCTTTATCCAAGAGACTTTCTATTAAATTAGGAATGCCTCTTAGTAATACCCCAAATATTGCAAAAATTATAAATAATATGAAAACCAAAAGAAATATACATATAGATGTTTTAAAAAAAATGTCTTTTAAATTTTTATTAAATTTCATTAGTTAGCCTCTCAATACTACTTTAAAGTAAACATTTACATATTATTCAATAGGTTTTAAATTATTTTTTGTAAATATAGCCTTTCCTTCATCTGAATTAGTAAAATCAATAAACTTTTGACTTAACTCCTTATCTTCACAACTTTTCAGAGTACTTATATTTACCTTTTCAACTGAATTTTGTTCATTTGGAATTTGAATGCAATCTATATCTTTAGCTGCATTAAGAGCATTATCTTCCCAAACAATTGAAGCATCTGCTTTTTTCATAGAAAGATAGGTTACTATCTCATTTACAGTAGAAACTGTTGAAACAATATTAGGTTTTACCTCATCTTGAATGCCTGCTTTAGTAAATAATTTCATAGCCAATTTCCCCAATGGTGATGTTTCAGGGTCTCCTAAGATAACTCTGACTTCAGACTTTGAAAAATCTTGTAAGTTTTTTATATCAAGTGGATTTCCTTTAGGCACAGCAATTACAGGTGTATGATATGTTAAATCCTTTTTATCTAGCGTTAATTCTTTTTTATTTGCCGTTTCATAATCTTTATTTGAAGGTAATACACAAATATCTCCTTTATGTGAAATCTCCATTTGACCTATAAGATCTGATGCATTAGCATAAGTAAATTCAGCTTTAACACCATTTTGTTTTTCGAATTTTTCCCCTATTTCATCCATTGGCTTTTTTAAACCTGCAGCACAATAAATTAATAAAGATTTGTCTTTTTCATTATTTGCAGTAGTAGGTTTTGATGCTTGTCCGCATCCCCCTAACATAATAGCAACTATTAACAATGTTGAAATTAAAATCAGTGAATTCCTTTTCTTCACAAAAATCATCCTCTCTTCTAGTAATTCATTTTAGCCCCTTTCACTCTAATGTTACCATCTTCTTTCGTATTCTATACAAATAGAATACCACTCCATTATTTCCCAGTCAATAAATTCCATATCTATTTTTTCATTTTTCAACATATTAACTATTTCTATGACTGTTTATTTAAATTTATTATAATTTTCTATTATAAATATTTTATCTAAAAACATATTAAGTTCTTCTTTATTTTCCACAAATTAAAATAACCCACAACAATAAACTGCCCTCTGTCAAGTAGACATTGGGCAGTTTAGAAATGTATTGCATTTTTATCTTCATTTAAGTACCACAATAAGTCTTATATGCACAACTTGTTGATTTTGGTAATGTAGAATAATATTCATTGATATTTGAATAATCATAAGGATTTTTAAGAACATCTACAAGACGTTGCATAACACCATAATCATTATATTTAACTGCTGCATCTAAGGCCTCTTCTACTCTATTATTACGTGGTATCACTGTTGGATTATTTTGTTCCATTAGATTCTTTAATTCTTCACTTGATTCATCTTGCCTTGTTAATCTTTCTTGCCATAATTCATACCACATCTTAAATTCTTCACTTTTAAACATATCTATATCATTTAGATTTCCTAATGTTAAATTACGAAAAGTGTTTGTATAATCTGCCTTAAATCTTTTCATCATAATTAAAAGAGATTGTATTAACTTTTTATCTTCTTCTTCTTCATTAAATATTCCAAGCTTTGCTCTCATTCCCACGTACCAATATTTATTATATAAATCACTATACTTAGATATTGAATTTTCAGCTATCTTGGTCGCCCTTTCTAAATCTTCATCTAATAATGGTAACAATGTTTCTGCAAATCTAGCTAAGTTCCAAGCTCCTATTTTAGGTTGATTCCCATAAGCATACCTCCCATTAATGTCAATAGAGCTAAATACAGTATTAGGGTCATAGACATCCATAAATGCACAAGGACCATAATCAATCGTTTCTCCTGCAATAGATATGTTATCAGTATTCATAACTCCATGAATAAATCCCACTAACTGCCATTTTGAAATAAGCTTCGCTTGACTCTTTATAACTTCATTAAGTAAATATAAATAAGGATTACATTCATATTCTGCCTTTTTGAAATGTCTATTTAAAGTGTAATCAGCTAATGCTTTAAGTTCTTCAAATGTTCCCCAATTTGCAGCAAATTGAAATGTACCAACGCGTATATGACTTTTTGCTATACGTGTTAAAATTGCTCCTGGTAAAATTTGTTCTCTTATTACATCTTCCCCTGTTGAAACTACTGCTAAACTACGAGTTGTCGGAATTCCTAACCCATACATGCCCTCACTTATTATGTATTCTCTAAGCATTGGCCCTAAAGTGGCTTTTCCATCTCCACCTCTTGAATATGGCGTTCTACCTGTGCCTTTAAGTTGAATATCAAATCTTTCTCCATTTTTTGATATAAATTCACCTAAAAGAACGGCTCTACCATCCCCTAACATTGTAAAATGTCCAAATTGATGACCTGCATAAGCTTGTGCAATTGGAACTGTACCTTCTAAAATTTTATTTCCAGCAAAAAAATTTACTTCATCATCACTTTGCAAAAACTCTTCATTTAACCCTAGATTCTTTGCTAGTGATCTATTAAATGCTACTAGCTTCGCACTTGGTACTTTGTTTGGATTTTGTTTTGAAAATAATTTTTTAGGAAGTTTAATATACGTATTTTCTAAATTCAAATGAGCATTAGTAATTACTTCTTTATTATTCATTTTATCTCCTTTAATATTTATATTTGTAATAAAGTACTAGATATTCTTATAATTACATATTTATAGCTAAATTATAAAAATAGCTATAGTTTACTTCATTAGTTTATACATAAATTTTTTTCTTATTAATCTTTATTGCTATAATTTACACTATTATTTCATCAATAATATTAACTTGTATATATATTTATAATGAGAACTTTTTCTTCATAAGTAGATGATTCATAATAATTAGATGATTCATAGAATTTATAATAAAGGCTTCACTTAAGCTTTTAAATAATTTGTCTTGTTCTCAATTAGTTTTATCATAAAATAAAGAAAAGCCCTTAATTCAAAGGACTTTCCATTGTATCACGCATTCTATTATCATTTAACTAATAAGGAGTATCTACTCCCTGATTGAATATATATTTATATCATTTTCTCTAAATTACTCACTAATTCACCAATTGCTCCAACATAGCAATTAACTATTCTATTAGCAATATCGCTTACTAACTCTTCATTATAAATATGGGATGTTTTATTTCTATCTTCTAATAAGTTAATCCATACTTGATCATCTGAAATTAGATTATTAACATATGCTTTTTTATAAATGGTTCTAGGAAATGAATTTTCTAATGTCACCCCTGAATAAGTTAAAAATTCTTTTAGTGTTTTATGTGTCAATTCATAAGTAAATTCAAACCTTTGTATTAAACTATCTCTTATGATTTCATCTTTACCATCATATAATTTACTTACTTCCATTAATTTATTATATGCTTTTTTTAAATTCATATATTTAAAATCTATATTTCTCATATATAATGACACCATCCTTATTAATCTGCTCTTTAAAAAATTCATCCTTTATATTTTTCATATCAGAGAAATCAAATTCTAGTAATGTTCTAGTATTTAATTCAATATCCTCGATATATTCTCCTAAATCCTTATCTGAGTATATAGCCAAATCTATATCACTTTTTAAACTATTATCTTCTCTAGCCCTTGATCCAAAAAGAACTACCTTATTTATATAATCATATTTTTTACTTATATTTATTATTTCTTCTAATATATTTTTATCTAAATTCAAATTAATCACCTTTAATTTTTTTAATATAATTATAACATAAGCAAATTATAAATATACTTATTATTTTATTTCAAGAATTATAGAAAATATAATTGTTTTTAAATAAATTATAAATCTATTCATCTTTTGCTTTAAATAAAAATCTATCTTTAATTCCATCAACAGCTAAAATAATAAATAACCAACTTATTATATAACCATATCTATTTTGATTTTCAGTAATTAAATAAGCAGCTATATATCCTAGAAATATTAGATAAAATAAATTTAATTTTGAGTTTGAATTCATAACACTTCTCTTCTTTAATCCTAAAAAAATAAAAATCAATATTATAATATAAAATATTTGAAAAGGTGCTGAACTAAAAATTCCTATCTTAAATATTATTTTTTCTTTTGGAACATCTTTTTGAGTCCAAAGAGATCCTGCAAAATCTCCTATACACCATTGTGATCCTAATTTTCCTAAATAAAAAATCAACACTTTAATAGTAGGCGCAGTTGTAAACCTATCATGTATTACTTCTTTACATTTTAGTTTAAGTTCATCATAGTTATTTATATTTTCTTCTACCAATTTTGCATCTTCAACGTTCCACATACCTAAGCTGTTAAAATTAGTTCCTTTTAATACATTTGTTATTTTAGGTTCGCTTCCTCTCCATAATGGATTTTCTGTAATATTTACCTTTTGAAGAATGCTACTAACTAAAACTATAATTAAAAAATATGGAACAATAACAAAAACTATATTTATTAACTTTTTAAATATTCTATCTTTATAATAAATTAAAATATATAAAGTATATGCAATTAAAATTATAATAGCAACCATTCTAAATAAATTTCCGAAAGCTAAACATATGCTACTGAGACAAAATAATCGAAATTTATATTTATCAGATTCAATACCTCTTAAAAATAAGTAGATACTTAATAAATAAAAAGGCATTGCTAAATTTTCACTACAAAATACTGAAGTATACGTTATAAAAGGTGGAAATACACTTGCTATTAATAATGATAATAATGCTTTTTCTTTGCTTTTAAACAATTCTAGTGTTATTAAATATACAATTAACACTACTGTTGTTCCTAAAAACAAGCTTATAATCTTCATAATTAACAAATTATTTGCTGGAGATAAATATTGTATTGCTGCCATATATAAAACATGTATAGTTAAATGTGGGAATCTTCCTATATAGCCTATTCCTTTAAAACAACTTAAATCTCCTGATATGAAATTTTTACCACATTCATACATGACTTTAAAATCAGAATTTGGTGTATTATCTGCATTTAAAATCCACAAAATTTTGATAAAAATTGATATTAATATTAATGAAAATATTTTTTGTTTATAGCTAATATTAGAATTTATTATTTTATATTCAAATAATATAGAAATTATTATAACTAATAAAAATACTATTGTCCCAACATTGCTATCTATAAGTATAGGAAATAAAATACAAATGCTCGCTATAATTATAATTGATAATATAATTTTTAGCATTGTATTCATAACCTTAGTAAATAAGTTATCTAATTTATTCATTTTTACTCCTTTAACTTTCAAACATATAAAATTTATCAAACAATTCAAGATTAAGTGCTTGTCTAGATTTTACCTTCTACTAAACAAACATTTCACTTTATAAGTTTACCATTTTTGCTTTTATATGTCTATTTTGCTGCATTTAATCATATTTTATATAACAAAAAGAAGTTACATTTGAAAAAGTCAAAAATCTTTTTCAAATGTAACTTCCATTAATAAAGGTTTCTTCAATAATTTAAAAATTATTTTAGCAGGGTGTTGATAT
>NZ_JAMQIF010000019.1:138872-215889 GCF_023845855.1 Clostridium sp. ZBS2 | reverse complement strand
TTTACCTATTGCATATATCAACACACATTTAAAACAGAGCCTAATAAAAAATAATATTTAAATATATGTATTTTTCTTTTATTCTTTATTCTAAATATCTAAATATCCATACTCTTGAGTTTTTATTATTCCTTTTTTAGAAAAATTTATTGGATACTTAAATAATGGACCATCATATACAAATGTATGATATTCCCCATTTTCACCACAAGCATCAGAACCTGTAGCTTTTATTTGTTCTACAACATCTGTAGTTAATACTTTTCCTAAAAAGTCTTCAGACATACACTTAAGCTTTACATTCTTGATTACTGTTTTAAATCCTGAATCAATAAATTCATAAACTAAATCTTCCCTATTTTCTTGCCAAAGAGGAAATACAGCTTCAATGCTTGCTTCATTACATCTATCCGTGCACCATGCTCTATGTGGTTCTAAATCAATATCCCCAAATACACAAGAATCTATTCCATATTTTTCTCTAGCACAAATTAATGCTTTTGTAAAAGTTGCTTCATAATCATTTCCACCCTCTGAATCAACTAATAATAAAGATATATTCAGAGAATCTGCCATTTCTCTAATTAAATTTTCAGGCACCCCATGAAACCAAGATCTACAATTTTTTCTATCAACAGTAACAAGTAAAACTTCTGGCTTATGTCCTGCTTTTATCATTCTATATAAAGCTAAAGTACTATCTTTGCCGCAACTATAAGACATAATAAACTTTTTAACCATAATTAACTTCCTTTCATACTTATGTATTAAAAATAGATATAATATATGTGTATAATTTAATTATCCTTCCACTTTTCCAGTGCATTAATCATAAATTCTTTAATATCTATTCCATAAACCTCTTTCAACTCTTCGCCACTAAAGACTTCCTTTGGTGTACCTTCCTTGATGATTTGCCCTTCATTTAATAACAGCACTTTTTCACCAAAGGTTTGAACTAGGTTTAAATCATGTAATACCGCTATTACTATTCTATTATTTTCTTTTGTCCAGCTTTTTAAATATTTTAGTATTTGAATCTGACATCTTAAATCCAGATGATTTGTTGGTTCATCTAAAAGTATTACTTCTGGATCTTGTGCAAACGCTCTTGCCAAGTAAACTCTTTGAAGCTGTCCTCCTGACAATTCAGTTATTAGCTTATCCTTTAAATTCGATATCCCAACATTATCTAGACACCTTAAGACCATGTCCTTATCTTCATTACTTGGCTTTCCAAATACTCCATTTATATGAGCATATCTACCCAATAATACTGTTTCAAAAACAGTATAAGGAAAATATATATTACTTGATTGACTCATAAGAGCTATCTTTGTTGCTAACTTTTTTCTATTCAACTTACGTATTTCTTTTGAATCAAGAGTAATATTGCCTTTATAATCTATCAAATTTGCTATAGATTTTAATAATGTACTTTTCCCACAACCATTAGGTCCAACTATACAAAAGTTATTTCCTCTTTCAATATTAAAGGTTATATTTTTAACTACGTCTAAATTATCATATCCACAACTTAGCCCCTCTATCTTTAACATGCTTTTCACCTACTTTTATTTTTTAAAGTATATATAAGCAAAAAATGGTGCTCCAATTAATGCAGTTATGGCGCCAACTGGCAACTCTGATGGTACAATTATTGTTCTTGAAACTAAATCTGTTATTACCATCAAACATCCTCCAAATACTGCTGACATTGATATTACATATGAATGGTTTGATCCAAATATCTTTCTAACAACATGAGGTGCTATTAAATCAACAAAACCAATTACTCCACTTAATGCAACTGCACTACCCGTAAGAAACGCTACAAATAAAAATAAATTTCTTTTAACCTTATTTGTCTCAACACCTAATGCCTTTGCCTCATCTTCTCCAAATGTTAATACATCCATTTCCCTACAATAAATCATTACGCCAACTAATCCAATAATATAAAAAGGTATTGAAGCCTTAACGTAACTCCATCCTCTCATTGCGAATGAACCCATTTGCCACATTACAATACTTTGCATTTTATCACTAAACAATGCTGAAATTGTAGTTAATATTGCATTACAAAATAGTGAAAATACCATACCAACAAGAATTATTCTACTACTCGATATAGCGCTATCTGCTTTTTCACAAAGTTTAAGAACTACAATCATTGTAACCAAACTACAAACAAATCCAACTATTGGCATTGTTAAGTTGCCTAAAAATGGAATATAAGCACCACTTACAATTAATATTCCTACACCTAATGAGGCTCCAGAAGACAGACCTAAAGTATATGGTGATGCTAATGTATTTTTAAGAACTGACTGAGTTACAGCACCACTTACACCTAATGATCCCCCAACAATAAAGGCTAATAATACCCGTGGTAATCTTACATTCCAAATTATTACTACCTGGCTTGAATCAATTCCATCACTTAATGGAACACTAAAAATTTTATGGCCTAGAATTGAAATAATATCTAAAATACCAATATTGGAACTCCCAATGGAAGTTCCAATGCATAAAATTAAAAATACTAGCGGAATTGATAGCATTAATAATATTCTATTTTTATAAGTCTTTGTATTCATCTGGATAAATAACCTTTGCCATTTTCTTTAATGCTTTAATTATATTTTGTGATGGTCTTGAAGAAGCATTATTATCAATCATATATACATCACCATTCTTAACAGCTGTGATTGTGTTCCATCCTTCACGGCTAGTTATATCCTCTATTGCAGTTTTTTCATTTCCGCTAAGCCCTAAATTATTTGTTAAAATAACATGGGGATTTGCTGCAATTACTGACTCTTCTGAAGTTGTTATCCAAGAATTTTGGTCTCCAAAAATATTTTTAGCTCCAACTACTTCTATCATTTCATTTAAAAAAGTATCTTTACCAAAAGTAAATAAACCTGAACCTGAGCCTATTTCAAAATAAACACTTTTCTTTTCTGTAATAGTATCAGAAATAGTTTTTATTGCATTAACTTCTTTTTTCATATTTTCTACTATTTCTTTACCTTTCAATTCAGTATCTGTTATTTGTGCCATAAACTCTATATCACCATAAATACCATCAATACTGTAACTGCTTGGTATATATACAACTGCTATTCCTGCTTGTTTTATTAAGGCAAATGGATCTTCATCCCCTACTTTATTATGCCCAGAGGCTATTATCATGTCTGGCTTTAACGAAATAATAGCTTCAACATCTGGATTTCTAAAATCTAATTGTGGCAATTCAGGATTAACGCCTTCGATATCTGTTGAGTAATTATCTATTGCAATTAATTTATCACCTAAGCCTAATGCCATTAATACCTCTGTATTTGATGGTGCCGTTGAAATTATTTTATTAATTTCCTTAGGTGCTACAAATTCATTACCTTCTCTATCACGCATCGCAGTTGTTTTTTCAGTACAACCTACTAAAACTGACATAAACATTGCTAAAATCATTAATAATGATATGAGTTTTCTTTTGTGTTTCATTTCCATTCCTCCTAAAAAATATTATCAGTGCAACTTAATAATTATCAATTAAAAATCATATTAACTCAAAAAAGAGCCACTCTTTTTGAGAGTAGCTCTAAAAATACATACTAAGAATTTTATATTAGTTATAGTTTATATCTTTATTAAGCATAACAATAAATTAATAAATATTTATTATCTCACCCTCAGAAGATAATATGAATTCTATATATGGCAGGTCTCCCGACTTCACTTCATCCTACTTTTCTCACCTTCCCGAATTTTACAGTGGTGTATTTAAGAATTTCGTCAGTTTCACGGTTACTGGGATAGTTTGGGGTTTTCACCCAATTCCCTATTAAGTCAATAAAACACCTTATACAGTTTAATTTTCATACTGATTATATCCTTCAATATATTACTTGTCAAACAAAATCTTTTCTTCATGAAACCATCTTAGTTTAAACAATTACATTAATTACTAATTAACTATAATCAATTCTTTATTAAACTTTGTATAAATCTTTTATTCCCTTTTCTAATGTTTTTTGTTATAATTCTTTATTATTTTATATAAATGAATTAGGAGAATATTTAAAATGAATGAAGAGTTATTGTTTTTATTAAAACAAAATACTAATTGGAATACTAACCTTGTTACCTCTGTAGAAAGAATAGGTGGACTTAATAATAATAACTATAAAATTTCATATAATGGTAATGATTTTTTTATTAGAATTTGCACCAATCTATATTTAGATAATGATAGAAAAACTGAATTTCAAATCATAAATAAAGCTTCTAATATTGATTTAACTCCTAAACCTTATTATTTTTCTATCAAAAGTGGTAATATGATTCTTCCTTGGATAAAGGGTAAAATGCCTACTGAAGATGAATTCTCATCTATTAATTTTATTAACAAATTGACTAAAAGATTAAAAGAACTTCATAATTTAAATTGTGAAAAGCTCTTTAAACCTTTTAATCATATAAAAACTAGAATTGATTTATGTAAAAAATTCAATATCTCTTTACCTAATTATATTGATACACTTTTTAAAAAATTAAATTATCTAGAATTTATTCTAAATAATAATCCAACTATAGGCTTATGTCACAATGATCTTAATTGTTCAAATATACTTCTTTCAAAGAACAACTTATATTTTATTGATTATGAATATTCAGCCATGGGCGATGTTTTTTGGGATCTTGCTACAATATCATGGTTCCTTAATGATAATTGTAGAAAGAATTTATTAATACAATATTTTGGTTATTATAAAGAAGAAGATTATAAAAAACTATTAGATTTTTTATATGTAGTTAAATTTTATAATGCAACATGGTCATTATTAAAAACTAAAGATCCAAACAATGATTATGATTATCTTAACGGGGCTAATATTATTTTTGAAGATTTAAGACAAAACTCTTAAATAATTAATCTATTGTCGTACAAATGTCTAACGTAAGTGAGTTAACCTATACTAAATTTCTTTTTACATTTTCTTCATTTTTCTTTTTTGATTTAAGTATCTTGTAAATCATACCAAGCATTATAAACCATACAGGTGTTACAAATAGGGCTACACGAGTTTCATTATTAAGTGCCAATACGACTATAACAAAAGCAAAAAATGCTAGAATTATATAGTTTACCATTGGATAAAATGGCATTTTGAATTTACTCTTAGTAGCAAGCTCAGGATTAGTTTTGCGATATCTTAGATGGCAGATAACTATAATTGCCCAAATGAAGATAAAGCAGAATGTTGATATACTTGTAATAAGTACAAACACCCCTTCTGGTATAATATAGTTCAGAATAACTGAAATCAATATGACAGTTGCAGAAAACATTGTAGCATTAGAAGGTACTTGATGAGAAGTTAATTTTTTCATTGACTCAGGTGCATTATTTTCTTTAGCAAGAGAGTAAACCATACGACTTGTACTGAAGATACCGCTGTTACAAGCAGATGCAGCTGATGTTAGTACAACGAAATTTACAATACTTGCTGCTGCTGCGATTCCCACTGCAGCAAATACCTGTACAAATGGGCTTTTATCCGGATTAATTGAATTCCATGGGTATATACTCATAATAACAGTAAGTGCTCCGATATAGAAAATAATAATTCTAATTGGAATATTATTAATAGCCTTTGGAATAACCTGTTCTGGATTTTCAGTTTCACCAGCTGTTAAACCAACTAATTCGATTCCAGTAAAAGCAAATACAACCATTTGGAAAGAAAGGATAAAACCTCTTAACCCATTTGGAAACCAGCCACCATAACTCCAAAGGTTTGTAAAGCTAGATATACCAGCATCTGTAGAAAATCCTTTAATAATCATAAATGTACCAATTATAATTAGTGATAAAATTGCAACAACTTTAATTAAGGCAAACCAGAATTCCATTTCACCAAATAACTTTACTGTGGTAAGATTCATAATTAGTAAAATTACAAGAACTATAAGGCTTGGAACCCATTGAGCTATATTCGGGAACCAATATTGTATGTAAAGTCCAGCAGCAGTTAAGTCAGCCATAGCAAGTGAAATCCAGCAGAACCAGTAGGTCCATCCAGTAATAAATGCTGCTCTATCTCCTAGATAATCATATACAAAGTCTACAAAAGAATGGTAGTTCAAATTAGAAAGCAATAATTCCCCAAGAGCACGCATAATAAAAAAACAAATTATCCCTGTTATCATATACGCAAATAAAATAGATGGACCTGCCAAGTGAATTGACCTGCCTGCACCAAGGAATAATCCCGTACCAATTGCACCTCCAATTGCAAGTAATTGAACATGACGATTTTTTAGTCCTCTCGATAAATTTTGATTTTCTGACATATGTATTCCGCCTTTCTAAATGTTACTGTTTTTAAATCTGTGTTACTGAGATCACAATTTTCTAGAATTATTATTGGGCCATTGAAATATAGCTTTCTATTTCTATAATGCCCCAAAAAAGTATTATTGATGTTAGTACTGTTATAAAGCATAACTACAAGATATAGTAGCTGATAATACAGTACATAATGTTGCAAAACTAGTAACATTACCTTCTATATTGTCTCTTCCTTATTTTTCTCAAAAGGAAATTTTAGAGCCATAGTCAATTTGAATAATTGAATTAATCCTAGACATACAGTAAGACAGATTCCAGTTTCCATTAGTAAGGCTAACAGTTGCCTGCCCAAATACTATAGAATCGATTTGAGTAAGTACTTTTGTTAATTGATCCATTTTATCCCTCCATGTTAGTCAAAAAGCATGTACTAAAAATGCCTTTTCCTATATAAGTATTTTGTGATTGGAGATACAAATGGGAATAGATAAGATCTAAATGAAGTAATAGATAATCTATTACTTTTGTAAGATATGCTACCTTTCCCCTGTCCTTTTACCTGAGAGTTTCGCCTTACGACTTTCTCCTTCGGTGCTCTATTTCGAGTCTCTCCAAGGGTTCATCCAATAGCGGTCATCTCTAATTAAATAGGTACCTGAAAGATTTACTTCTTCGGTGCATGACCATAGCCATAACTCTCCCACTATCTTCGTCTGAACTATTAAAATATATACTAATACATTTTTAATAAAGTTGCAACAATTTCTTCATTTTTTTATTAAAATAAAAATGTTATTTCATAATAATTGCTAAAAACATCTATTATAAGATAATAACATGTTCCATTTATAGTAAATAATTTAAATAATAAAACTACTTCTATAAATGTGATATTTTAATATCAAGAAAAACTAAATGTTCTATGGTTGAGAAATTTAAAAGATCTGACTCCAATTAAATATTGAAGTCAGATCTTAACTTTATAATTTTTGTTTTTTACTTATATATTTGACAGAATGCAGTTTAAAAATAGAAGTGTTGCTGCTTAATTTATATTATTAGCTCATTACATTATATTAAAATAATAATCTATCACTCTATAATTATTGTTATTATGAATTTTATTTCATAATAACAAATATTTCAAATTATCTAACTACTAATATTCTGATTTTAATTTCCATGAATCTGAACTCATTTGTAAATTAACCATTCTATTGTATATTCCTTTCTTTCTCATTAATGTATGATGTGTTCCTTCCTCTGCTACTTTTCCATCACTTAAAACAACTATTTTATCTGCTGCTTCTATCGTTCTCATTCTATGTGCTATTACTAAAACTGTCTTTCCTTTAATCAACCTTGAAATTGCACTTTGAACCTTTGTTTCACTATCAACATCAAGTGAAGCTGTTGCTTCATCTAGCAAAATAACAGGTGCGTCTTTAAGAAGTGCTCTAGCAATTGATAATCTTTGACATTCTCCACCTGAAAGAGTTGACCCATTTTCTCCAACTATAGTGTTATATCCATCTGGTAATTCTTTTATAAATTCAGCACATCTAGCTGCCTTTGCTGCCTCAATTACTTCTTCATCGCTTGCACTCTGCCTGCCCATTCTAATATTCTCCATAATAGTATTATTAAAAAGAACAACATCTTGAAATACAAACGAAAAATTCTCTAAAAGTACTTCTGGGTTAATTTTTGAAATATCATTTTCACCTAAAAATATATGACCTTCATCTATATCGTGAAAACGTGCTGCCAATTTTGCAATAGTACTTTTTCCACCACCTGATGGGCCAACCAATGCTGTTACTTCACCCATTTTAGCTGTAAATGATACATCTTCAAGCACTGATTTTCCTTTTTCATATGAAAATTCAACATTTTTAAATGTTATATCATAATTACCTTTTTTAAACTTATTTGATCCACTTTGAACCTTATAATTAACTATTTGTTTTATACGATCTATTTGAAGACCAATATTAAAAATCTCTGCCATATTTGACATTGCACCAGAAAGAGGATCAAAAATACGTGATGCTGCAATCAAAAATAATATATAAGTAAATAAATCAGTTTCATTTTTTAATACCATTGAATTACCAACAACTATTACAGTAGCAAGTCCAAGTCTTAAAAACATCTGCCCTGTTGTAATAAGACTTGCAGTTGTCGTTTCAGATACAATCTGGGCTCTTTCTGATTCATCCATTTTTTTATCAAGTTTTTCTAAATATTCTCTTTCCCTATTACATGATTTTATAACCGATACTGTTTCTAAACATTCTTGTATTCCTTCTGCTAATCTATTTCTAGCTACAATATTCTTGCTTCCAAGTTTATCTTGAAGTTTACGTGATAATAAAACAATTGCAAATGAAATTGGAGCTACCCATAAAAGAGCAAGTCCCATTTTAAAATTCACACACAACAAAGTTACACAAACAATAATTGTTGAAATAACAGCTCCAAAAAACTGAGGTACTGAATGAGAAAAAGCATGTTCAAAACTTGCACAATCACTCATTATAATTCCTGTCAAATCAGCCGTATTACGCTCTCCAAAAAATGAAAGTGGTAATGTTCTAATTTTTTCACTGATTGAAATTCTTCTTCTTTTACTTTCATCATAAGTCCCTATATATGTTGCTGAATATTGAAGATAATGAAATATAAATATTACTGCTAAAATTATTACTCCGGTAAAGATATAAGTTGGAATTCCCCAATTTACAATTTTCTCTTCTTTTGTAATAAGCCACATAAATGAATTTATAACTAAAGCTAGTAATGCTACTGGAAACATAAGGCTTATATTTACTAATACAGAATATACTATTCCTTTTATCAAATTTTTTGCACCCTGCTCACTTAAAGCAAATTTATCTTGCAACAATCCTATCATCATAATCCTCCTTTGAAACTTTCCATGATATAGAACTTTGATAATCATTCCACATTGAATCATAAACTTTATGTTGGTTTAATAATTCTTTATGAGTACCATGTTCAATAATCTCCCCATCTCTAAACACAAATATTTGATCTGCATTTTGTATTGTAGAAAGACGATGTGCTATCATAATAACTGTTTTTCCCTTTGTAAGCTTTTCAAGTGCAAGCTGGATTTTATTTTCATTTTCAGCATCAGCAAATGCTGTAGCTTCATCTAAAATTATTATTGGAGCATCTTTTAAAACAGCTCTTGCTAAAGCAATTCTTTGACTTTCTCCTCCTGATAAATACGTTCCACCACTTCCAACTATAGTATTTATTCCATTTGGCAATCTATCTATTATTTCTTTACATTGACATAGTTCTATAGCATTTTGTACTTCTTCTAAACTAGCAGAAGGTTTTGCTTCTCTGATATTATCCAATATACTTTCTTTAAATAAATTTGTATTTTGAAATACAAATGATATTCTGTCCATAAGATCCTGCTTCAAAAGATTTTTAACATCTGCTCCGCCAATATAAACTGACCCTTCACTGGTATCATAAAATCTAGGAATAAGACTTGCTGCTGTTGATTTTCCTCCTCCAGAAGCTCCAACTAAAGCAACAGTTTTTCCTTCTGGTACAAAAAAACTTATATTGTTTAATGACTTTTTATTTGCTCCAGGATAAATGAACGATACATTTTTAAATTCAATGGAATTATCACATATAGAATCTGACTGCTTTGGTTCTGGTAAAACTTTTTCTGATAATATTTGCTCAATTCGTGTAATGGCAGCTTTTGCAGCCATTAATTGTTCACTTGCAAACATTATACGATTCATCATTATTGTACAAACTGGAGCAAATAAGCTATAAAAAAGAAAATCAAGAAATATATTCATACAACTGATATTATCCGAAGCACCTCTAATAATTATCATTCCTAAAGGTATTAGTAGTAAAAAAGTCATATTAAGCGTTACTGTAAAACTTGTTAGTGGTACTCTGCATTTAATTGCATATCCAGATGCAAATTTATTATATTCTTCAATAGCTGCATGAAAATTCTTAAATGAATATATAGTCTGCTGAAAGACTTTTACAACAGGAATTCCTCTTATATATTCAACTGCTTCTTTATTCATATTTTCTAATGCAGTCATATATTTAGACATAAATTCAGCATTTTCTCCACCAATCATTTGTTTTAAAAATATTACGCTTATTCCAAGTGGTATTAAACAACATATACCAAGTTTCCAATCGAAAACAAATAATAAGACTAGTGTTACTATTGGCATAACTATAGCTCCTGTAAGATCCGGAAGCTGATGTGCAAGAAACCCTTCTGTAAGTCCTGCATTATCGTCAATTATTTTTCTTATCTTACCACTAGCATTCATATTAAAATATCCAAGTGGCAATTCAACTATATGATGCATAGCCTTCTTTTTCATGTTTTTTGCAGTACGGAATGCTGCAATATGTGAAAATATAAGTGCTAAAAAATATAATAAAATACTTGCTGCAGAAAAAGCAAAAGCCATCCATGCATATGTGCTACTTTTTAATGATTGATTAATATATCCATTAATCATTCCTGCACATATGTTACGTATTACAAACCATATACATACAAATGGAATTATTGATAGTACTGTGCTTATTGCTGATAATATGCATGCCAAAACAGTAAATTTATGATAATTTCCTGCAAACTTAAACATTCTAGCAATTTCACCGTTTTTATTTTTTTTCATAACATAAATCTCCTTTCAAAAATATAAATGAGTGGATTTATTCACCCCACTCATTTATAATAAATCATTGTCTAATTTTAACCACTCCGCCACAACTCATCTCTATCCATTTGGACATATAAATTATTTTTAGGCACATGAAAATAAATAACAAGTCCAAAGTTGCAATGGATATTTTTCATCAGGCAAGAAGATGAATTGCCATCATAGCGGGCCTATTAGGTCAATTTGCCGACGCAGCATGATGGGAAATAGGCTGGCAAATGGACTTGTTATTTTTTCGATTGTGCCTTACTACTTGCTCATAAAACAATCAAAAAGCCTTTTATGATTATTTGCTAAATCAAACATTTCAATTTTATCCGATGATATAAAGTGAAGTACTTTATTACATGTCATTGCTGCAAACTCATAATCATGTGTAATTATAAGAATAGTTTTTCCTTTTGCTGAAAGTTCTCTTATATGATTTGATATATTACACATATTCTTATAATCTAATCCACTTGTAGGCTCATCTAATATTAAAATATCATAATCAATAACATCAGAAACTGCGAGCGAAAGCCTTTGTTTCTGCCCTCCAGATAATGATGATGGATGATTTTTCTTATATGAAAGAAGATTATAATCCATTAAAATCTTATCTATATATTTATCATCAGCATTCTTTTTGTTTAATCTAAGCTCATTTTCAGCACTATCTCCAAACAATGAACAATCTGTATTCTGCATAACAAAATAAGCATTATTTTTACGTTTTTTATATGAAATCTTCTTTCCACTATACAATATGTCCCCATGCTTTTCTTTTTTTATTCCACAGAGTATTTTAGATAACGTTGTCTTTCCTGCTCCATTATGGCCGCAGATTGCAATAATATTCCCTGCATATGCCTTAAACGAAACGTTGTTAAAAACATAGCATCCTCTCTTATAATAAAATGCCAAATCTTTAACACTTAAAGTTTCTAATTTATTTACACTTGATTGTGGTACATTAAATGTTATTTTTTTTAAGTCACAACTACGGATTCCTAATTTTCTCCTCTTATCTTCATTAATATTCATAAACTCCTTTGATGTCATTTCCATTTCTACCTGTCCATCCTTTAAATATATAAATTTATCAGCTAAATCTGCTAAATAATATAACCTATGCTCAGCAACAATAACAGTATGTCCTGCGTCTTTCAGTGAATGCATAAGCTTCTTTAATAATTCAACAGAGTTCATATCTAAATTTGCAGATGGTTCATCAAAGACATAAATCATAGGATTTACAGAATTAACAGACGCAATTGCAATCTTCTGCTTTTCCCCACTGGACATAGGGTAAATTTCTTTTCCTATTAAATCCATTCCATTTATAATCTTAATTGATTCAAAAACTCTATCTTTGATTTTATTATATTCAAGACCATAATTTTCACATCCAAAAGCTATTTCATCTTCTGTTATACTAGCAAAAAACTGACTCTTAGGATCTTGAAATATAGAGCCAACAAATTTTCCTATTTCCCATGAAGCATAATCATTAATATTTTTATTTAGTATTCTTATATTTCCATTCATTTCTCCTTCATAGAATTTTAATGCAAGACCATTTATAATCCTTGTCATAGTTGTTTTTCCACAGCCACTTTCCCCCATAAAAACTATAAATTCTCCATATTTTATGCTTAAATTAATATTGCTTATAATCGGCTTTTTATCTGACTGATAAGAAAAAGTAACATTTTCAAGGCATATTACTTCTTCAGATTCATTTAAATACTTAAAATAATCTTTGCATGCTTCCATTAAATCACCTTCTTTTCTATAATGAAATAAACAATGGTAATAATAATTGCAATTATGCACATAATTAAATCCTTAAGTTTAAATTCAATTTTTCTTATGCATGTATGGTTTCCTTGATTTGATATTCCTCTGCTTTCTGCAGATGCTGCAAGTTCTTCTGATATCCTAGATGAACGAAATATTATTGGAGTAACAATATATTCTAAAGAATCTAAGGGATGCTTCCACGATATGAGATGTCTCATTTTCAAAGCTGCAAATACGTCAGAAAATTCACCTCTGACCGTTGGAAAAAAACGAAGCATAAATGTTAATGGAAGTCCTAAACTAGTTGGAAGATGTATCTTTTTGAAAACTGAAACAGCTTCTCCTGGCGCCATTCCAATAACAGGCTGAGCCGCCATAGCCATTAGCATCATTCTAAGCACCATAAATAAAAACATTTCTGGCATTAAAAAAGTTAATCCATTTCCATTTGAAAAAAATCTTAAAAAGATAAATATAATGCAAACTATATCATAAGTTAATGCATGCTTTTTATATCCTTGTATAATCAAATATACATTAAGTGCGCAAATTAATGTATATATTAGAATATCGCTTGTGATAACAGCCACAAGCGACATAGTAAGAAGGATGATTATTAACTTTGTCCTAAAATCAAAATTCATATATTATCTAACAATCCCGCTTTTTTTGAAATGTTTATAAACGAGTTTATTGCTGACTGCGCATCCTAAAACAGCAAGTACAACTGTTACTGCTAAACTCAAAAGAACATATCTGGGATCAGTATAATATTGTGTTTGAACTGCTATTTGTTCTTCGCTTACACCAGTAGCTATAAATGCATTTTTAAAGAACCAGATTTCAGCCATTCCATGAGCTGCCCTTACTAAACATGTTATTACCCACGCTATTGTAATTCTCACCATACTGCGATATGATTCCTTGCCAATCATAACTGCTTCAGCTAAAATTCCTCCACCGATAAACCACGGAATCATGAAGGGTCCCATCATAAGACCTGTTATAATTGCAAACATAGCATTATAAATAAATGTTGGCCCATTTTTTCCAACTTTCATGGACATATATACAAAAAATGGTGATAATATAAATGCAGCTCCAGCAGCATTAAATATCATTGAATAAAACATAGATGCACCTGTAATCATAGAATAGGCCATAAAAACTATGAACATTATTGCACAAAAAATACCAATAGTTGAAAAATCCTTAACAGACAGATTATTGCTTGTACTTATTTCTTTTTTCATTAAAATATTCCCCCTCTAGAAGTTTGATTAATGTAATCCAATAGTGAGTATCATTCTCATTTTGAAATATCTATTAAACTAGCATTCTTTTCTATCGTACATGAAATATATTAATAATTTTTAATGATTTTCGCCACTCCTTATGAACAATTTTCTATCCAAAAGGATACCTTTTCTATACTCACTTGGTGACATTCCATATTCTTTTTTAAATGCAGATGTGAATTTATTAGGATTTTCATAACCTATATTTTCTGCAATTTCTGTAATAGTATTATTGCTTTCTAATAATAATTGCTGAGCTACTTGAAGACGATAACTTTTTAGATAAGAATATATATTTGATCCATAAACACCCTTAAAACATACTTTTAAAGTACTTGCAGATACATTAAAATTTTTTGCCAGTTCCGAAATTGTATAATGTCTGCTTATATCATTTATTATGAATTTTTTAACTTCCTTAGCCATTTTAACTTGCTTATTACTATAATATTTTACTTCAATAACTTCCTTTTCTGTATTTAAATCACTTAAAAATAATAAAAGCTCTAAAACTTTTATTTTCATATATCCTGCTTTTCTTTGCTCTCTTACATAATATAATTCTGAAAAAATATGTTCTATTGATTCATTAGCCCTCATTACACAATATCTATTATTATCGTAGATAAATGATTTTATATACTTCAAATCAATAGATAAGAACTCTAAAACAGATGATAATTCCTCAGAAATTTCTTGAAGTTTTAATATTATTGTAATTCCATGATAATGACTTAATGGGAAATTAGAAAATGTCTTTTTCTTCATTAATGAACCTACAGAAAGATCTCCAGGTGATATATAACAGCATCCTCCATCCCCGTAGCTGCATTCATATCTTCCTTCCTTACAATGATTTATTTCAATAGAATCTTTCATAATATTTTGCTTTTTATTGCAGTATTCCATATGAATATCATTATAAATTAACTCTATACCTGGAAATACATTATAAACAGAAATCTTACCATACCCAGTTTCATTTTCTAAATTATATACTTCAGATTCTCCTATGTTCTTTGACAATTTAAGTATTTTTCCATATAAATTTAAACTACTAAATTTATCATCTTTATCCTTCCAAATAGCAGATGCTTCTTTTTCATAATTTAAAATTAAATTTTTATCATTATTAAAAAAATTCATTTTTTCTAATTTCTTATAACACCTTAGAGATTCATTTTCCAAGTTTTAATCTCTCCTTTCTATACCTTTTAACTGACTGATTAATCTACAATAGTACAATGATTTTATAATCTGCACTCTATATAACACCAATTTCTTCTAAATCGTTTGCTCTAACATTTCCCTATTTCCTTTCATTTGTAATTATCATACATATTTTATCATTAATTAATTAATTAATATTCTATTTTTATTTATTATACTATATAAATAAAAAGACCTTCAATTATTACATATTAAAAAGAGTAAGTCCTACTTACTAAAATAAACCCACAACAACACTTATATTAGTATTGTCATGGGTTGGTTTTATGGTGGCGGTAAAGCACGACCTTTAAAATCCACCTAACGTACTAATTATTATTAAAAGACTTGTATTCAATATTTTCTTAATATACGTATCAATCCAGTTTAATTTATTAATTTTATTTAATTATGCTGCATTTTTAATGGATTCAAAATATTTTTTTCCTTCTTCATCATTATATTTTCCTTCCCATTTAGATATAACAACAACAGCCAATGAGTTTCCAATTACATTAACAGTAGTTCTTGCCATATCAACAATACGATCGATTCCAGCAATAAAAGCTACTCCCTCTACAGGAATACCTACAGAACCTACAGTAGCTAATAAAACAACAAAAGATGCACCAGGCACTCCTGCCATACCTTTTGAAGTAATCATTAATACAAATACTAAATTAATTTGAGTAGCAAGTGGTAAATGAATTCCATATATTTGTGCAATAAAAAGTGCTCCAATAGCTTGATATAATGTAGATCCATCTAAGTTAAATGAGTATCCTGTTGGAATAACAAATGATGTAATTGACTTTGGACATCCGAACTTCTCCATTTTTTCCATAAGTTTTGGTAAAACTGCTTCAGAGCTTGCTGTAGTATATGCAAGAATAATTTCATCTTTTAAAATTTTTATAAGTGCCATAATACTTATTCCAAATATTTTTCCCACAAAACCAAGCACTACAAGTACAAAGAAAATCATAGCACCGTAAACAGTAATAACTAATTTTCCTAATGGAATTAAGGAAGCTAGTCCAAATTTAGAAACTGTTACACCTATTAAACCAAATACCCCTAGCGGAGCAAGTTTCATAATTTGATTCGTTACCCAAAACATTGCATCAGCCACGCCTTGACAAACAGCAAGAACTGGTTTCCCTTTATCACCAATTGCAGCAACACCTAAACCAAACATAACTGAAAAGAATATAACAGCAAGTAAATCACCTTTAGCAAATGATTCAAAAATATTAGTTGGAACAATATTTATAAATGTGTCCATAAAACCATGATTAGATGCTGCTTCTACGGTACTCATATACTTATCAATACTAACTGCTGAAAGCTCCTGAATATTTACACCAGTTCCTGGATGAACTAAATTTGCTACTAATAAACCTAATATAATAGCACCTGTAGTTACTACTTCAAAATAAAGTATTGTTTTTCCACCAATTTTACCTACTTGTTTAATATCACCTACACCGGCAACACCAACAACAAGTGATGAAAATACAATAGGAACAACTATCATTTTGATTAATCGGATAAAAATATCCCCAAACGGTTGTAGATATGACTCAACAACTGGATTACCATAGAAAACTGCTCCTATTATAATACCTAGTGTAAGTCCAATAAGAATTTGAATTGCTAGTCCTAATTTTTTCATTTAAAGTCCCTCTCAATTGTCTATAATTTTTATCATTAGATTTATTATACTGGAATATATTCAACAAAATTCCATATAAAATTCCAATTCACAGCATATAGTATAACATAAATAAAAATATTTATCCCTATGTTTTAAAATTCCAAATGTACAACCATTATAATTGCATATTTTTTTAATTCTCTTTAAAACTTGATATGCAAAACATGATCATTGAAACCCACTATTTTTAAATTTCAATAAGGATTTATACTTGTCCAATATCTTTAGAAACTTAATTTTATTTAAAAAATATTTTATAAATCTCTTGACTGATTATAAAATTCCAAGTAAAATGAAATAAATTTAAATTTACATTTCAAACAATCAATATAAAAGCCTTGATGGGAAGAGTAGTTATTATGAGGTAGTCAAAGCGAATCAGTAATGGTGAGAGACTGATACGAAACTAATAATGAAGAACATCCCGGAGCTTCCAAACGAAATTTATTAAGAGTAGTCTTGGACGGAGCCAAACCGTTATAGCTTGGACAGTATCGAATTTATTTAGTTAATTCCGTACTGATTAAAGTGAGCTTTTTTTAAGCTAATTTAGGTGGTACCACGGAAGTTTAAGTCTTTCGTCCTATGTTTATAGGATGAAGGGCTTTTTTTATTACAAAAAAGTTTAATAGAGATAAATATTTGAACAATTACATTTTTTATTTAACTGAGGAGGAATATTAATATGTGTACAATTATGTGTTATACAGGAACAGACATGAAACATGAAAAATTTGCTGGGGCATTACAAAGAACTGAGTCTAGAGGACCAGATATGACTGAAATTCTAACTTTACCATCTGGTATTTTAGGTTTTCAAAGACTTGCTATTATGGATTTAAGTTTTGGTGGAATGCAACCATTCACAAGAAAAAAAGATGCATCTATCTGTAATGGTGAAATTTATGGATTCCGTAAATTAAAAGAGGAACTAATGGCAAAAGGGCATAAATTTATTTCTGACAGTGATTGTGAAATATTACTTCCAATGTACTTAGAGTACGGGCTAGATATGTTCTCAAAATTAGATGCAGAATTCGCAGCCGTTATCTATGATGGAGAAAAGGATACTTTCATTGCAGCAAGAGATCCAATTGGAATTCGTCCTCTATTCTATGGCTATTCTGAATGCGGTAAAATCATGTTTGCCAGTGAAGCTAAAAATTTAGTTGGTCTTACAAAAAAGATTATGTCATTTCCACCAGGACATTATTATGCTGATGGTAAATTTACATGCTACTGTGATATCGCATCAGTAAAGGGTGATTACTGCAAAGATGACTTAGACGTTATTTGTAGTAACATTCATGACAAATTAGTAACTGCTATAGAAAAACGTATGGATGCTGATGCTTCAGTAGGATTCTTATTAAGTGGTGGCTTAGACAGCTCATTAGTATGTTCAATTGCTCAAAAAATGTATCCTGATAAACCAATAAAAACTTTTGCTATAGGTATGACAGAAGATGCCATTGACTTAAAATATGCAAAAGAAGTTGCAGATTACATTCATAGTGATCATACTGTTGTTTACATGACCAAAGAAGAAGTTCTTGACTCACTAGAAGAGGTTATTAAACTTCTTGGAACATTTGATATTACAACAATAAGAGCTAGTATTGGTATGTATTTAATTTGTAAAAAAATACATGAGATTTCTGATGTGAGAGTACTTCTAACTGGTGAAATTTCTGATGAATTATTTGGATATAAATATACTGATTTTGCTCCAAATGCAGAAGAATTCCAAAAAGAATCACAAAAGAGAATTAAAGAACTCTTTATGTATGATGTACTTAGAGCGGACCGTTGTATCGCATCTAATTCTTTAGAAGCAAGAGTGCCATTTGGTGATTTAGATTTTGTAAAATATGTTATGTCTATTGACCCTGAAAAGAAATTAAACAAATACAATATGGGGAAATACCTTTTAAGGCATTCTTTTGAAGGTGATTATCTTCCACATAATATTTTATATCGTGAAAAAGCAGCCTTTAGCGATGCTGTAGGACATTCTATGGTAGATTATTTAAAGGAGTATGCAGAAACAGTCTATAGTGGTGAAGATTTTGATAAAACAAGTGAAAAGTATAACTACCATGCTCAACCATTTACAAAAGAATCATTGCTATATAGAGAAATTTTTGAAAAATACTATCCAGGCCAAGCAAAAATGATAGTTGATTTTTGGATGCCAAACAAAGAGTGGGAAGGCTGTGCTGTAGACGATCCTAGTGCCCGAGTATTATCAAATTATGGTGATAGCGGACTATAATTAAAAAATAAATTTAATTTATTTTTTATGGTTATTTTTTAGCTTCATTATTATTTAAAGCAACTTCATCATATGTGATGAAGTTGCTTATATACTTTGTTATTTCCCAAGAAATAACATCAATAAAAAATCATGACTATTTCACATGTTCTAATTTTAAGTTTAAAAATCAGTTGCTAAAATCTGTTCTCTTCTCTAACTTCAAAATAATAAACATTTTCATTAAAATGTACTTTTTTCAAACATAAATTTTTTAAGCTTGAACTTTTATATGAGAAAATGTTTTAAATTCAAACAATCCCATATCTGTTAACTTAATTTCTGGAATAACTGGAAGAGTTAAGAATGATAAAGTTAAAAAAGGATTAAAATCTGCATTAACTCCTATTATACTTAAAGCTTGATTTAAAATTTTAAGTTGTTGTTGAACCTCTAAATAGCCATTCTCAGATATTAATCCTCCTATAGCAAGAGGTAATGATGCTATAATTTCTTTACCTGAAGCAATTGCAATTCCTCCATTCATCTTTTTAAGATGATTAACTGCTAAAAACATTTCTTCATCAGAAGTTCCAACAACTACAATGTTATGGGAATCATGAGCGACCGTTGTTGCAATTGCTCCATTTTTTATACCAAATCCTTTAACAATTCCCAATCCAATATTTCCTGTTGCGTGATGTCTTTCTATTACAGCCATCTTTAATTGGTCATTAGAGATTGATGTACTAAAATTGCCTTTATCTATATCAACTTTTTCAACTCTATGATGTGTTATTAAACTATTAGGAACTATTTCTATTACATTGCATAAATCAGAAGATAAAGATATTTCAAAAGCATTTTTTTCTAACTCTTTCATATTTATCTTAGGTAACTTCAGAGCTAATTCTTTACTGTTATCATTTGTTTTAAATTCTTCTTTCTTTATTTTCCCATTATCTACAACACATATCCCCTTCTTTAAAACTTTATCTATTGAAATATTCTGTAATTCATCTAATATTAATAAATCAGCTTGATACCCTGGTGCTATTGCTCCAAAACTACGAAGACCAAAAAATTCTGCTGCATTAATTGTTACCATTTGAATAGCTGTAACTGGATCTAGTCCTTCTTTTATTGCAAGCCTAACATTATGATCTACGCTACCTTCAACAATTAAATCATCAGGTAACTTATCATCTGTAACCAATATACATCTTCTTGAATTTGTTGGAGTTACAACTTTTATTAGTTTTTTTAATTCTTTAGCTGCTGTACCTTCCCTAATCATTAAGTACATACCTAATTCTAAACGTTCCTTTGCTTCCTTAACATTAGCACATTCATGATCTGCATAAATCCCTGTAGATATATATACGTTTAGCTCTTCTTTGCTAAGTCCCGGAGCATGTCCATCTACAATACCTCCATTTAAATGAGCATTAATAATTTTCTGTAACATCTCTTCATTTAAATTCACTATAGACGAAAAATCCATAAATTCTGCGAGTCCTAAAACCCTTGGGTGTGTGTAAAAAGGTTGTAAATCTTCTGCATCAAGTTTTGCTCCACTATTTTCAAATGAAGTTGCTGGAACGCATGAAGGAAGCATAATAAATACATCTATCGGCAATTCTTCTGATGCATTTAACATAAAGCTGAGCCCATCTATACCTGCAACATTTGCAATTTCATGGGGATCAGCCATTACTGTAGTAACCCCATGTTGAATGAGAACTTTTGATAATTCATGTGGTGTCAACATTGTACTTTCTATATGCATATGGCCATCAATAAATCCAGGGACTATAACTTTATCCTGTGCATCTATAACTTTTTCGCCTTCATACTGACCAATGCCTGCTATAATTCCATCTGCAATAGCTATATCGCCTTTCATAATATCTCCAGTAAAAACATTTAGTATTTTTCCATTTTTCACAACTGTATCTGCCTTTACCTCCTTATTAGCTACTTTAATTCTTCTCTTCAATAAATTCATATCAATTTTCATAAGACACTACCTTCCTAAAATTACTAATTAAATTTTTTAAAATAAAAAATCCTGATTACAAAGAANNTTCTTTGTAATCAGGATTTTACGGTTCCTGGTAGATACCCTCAAACCATATTCTTGAGGTTATACAAATAATTTTTTCGTTAATTTTTAAATTATTATAACTTATAATAAATGCATTGTCAATTAATAGAAATATATTCTGATGTGATTAACATTATACCTATAATCAAAGCACTTAACTAGCTTG
The DNA here is from genome assembly GCF_023845855.1 of Clostridium sp. ZBS2. Classification (NCBI taxonomy): domain Bacteria; kingdom Bacillati; phylum Bacillota; class Clostridia; order Eubacteriales; family Clostridiaceae; genus Clostridium; species Clostridium sp. ZBS2. The sequence goes on along the minus strand of NZ_JAMQIF010000019.1, from coordinate 194,232 downwards.
GTCTGATAATTCTTCTAGTACAACACGTAATCCATTTAACATATCAGCATCTGAAGGAATTTTTATCACCTCTCTCTTTTTAACTTCTTCTTCAACTAATGGCTCTAATACATTTTTAGCAAATAACTCTCTATTTGAACTTGCAAACATATCTTTAAGGAATTTTCCAGTTAATTTATCTTTTAATCTATCAATTATATTTTCAGCTTCTTTTTTATTAATCAAGTAGTCTTCAGCTAACTGTGTAAATACTTTTTCTACTATCTTCACCATTTTATTAGCATCATCTTCAATAAACTCATCTAATACAGCTCCTGATACTTTTCCGGCTGCGGCTCCACCTGCAAAAGAACCAAGTATTCCACCAACAAATCCACCAATAGCAGTTCCAACTATAGGTATTGCTGACCCAATTGCTGCACCTGCTGTAGCACCGCCTACCCATCCAGCAGTTCCACCTGCAACAGTAGATGCTGTATTAGCAACATTTTTAAATAGCTGACTTCCTGAAATTCTTCCTCTAAAAATATTTGCTACATCCAAACTAGATAATACGACAACTGAAACTGCACCAGTTATTGCATTTCCTCTTAGCATTTTAGCAGCACTCTTCATTGCAGCTGCACCATATATATTTCCTCCACTTCTAAATGCATTAACTAACATTGCTGATGCTTTGGGTCCCATTATACTTACAATCGCTTCCGAACTTCCTACTAATGCACTATTTAAACCAGCTTTTGATAATTGACTTGCTAATACTGCAGTTGCAAATGTAGTTCCACCAACTTTTAAACCAGAATAAGCCGCATTTTTTATAGCGACATCAAAGTCTTCTCCATTCCAAATAGAAGTTGCAAATGTTAACACTGAACTTATTCCCATTGCACCTGTTGCTATAATTGCACCATTAACAGCATCAAATGTAATAGATTCAACAGTTCCAAATTTTGCTATATTTTTAGCTTGTTCATATGTAAAATGTCCTCTTCTAACTATATCTTTAGCTTTTGATGGATCACTCACTCCTGAAACTTCACCATTTTTTATTCTATTTTCCATAGCTTTTACTGCTGAATCATACTTATCTGACGGAACTTCTATTTGCATTGGCGTTCCATCTGTATTTATATATCTTAGTTTGCCATTTTCAAAGCATTCAGAAATACACTTTGATCCACTTGCACAATATTTTGTCTGTATATTAACACCATTTACTACTCTGTCAGCTCCATCTTTGATTATACGCCCTGTATTAGGATCAATATCATCTCCTACTAAATTAACTTTTCCTTTTCCAAAAAAATCACCATTATTAATTTTATCATATAAATGATTAGCTTGTTCTGCTGCGAATCCATGACCCCTAGGTGTATTAAATTTATCCATCCCATAGATTGTACTTGCATTACTAACATTTCCATAAGTTATTCCTGCTACCACTCCCCCTATGTTATCTTTCATTTCTAGTTCTATATGTTCTATTCTTTCTCTATCCTCATCATCTAAATCCATAATTCCAGATGCTATTTCAAGAAAAATTTTTATATTTCTTTTACTCCATATCGTCGTAGTAACATAATATGTATAACGGTCAGTGGTAGTAATGCTAAGTTCTACAGATTGTGGGTTATATTTTAACTCACATATGTCTTCATACTTTACACTAAATTTTTTGGTTGAATTTTTAGGTGAATTTATATACATAGCTTTATCAGTAAAATAAATCCCTTCTGCAACATCACTCCAATCACCTAATATACAAATTACATCACTTCTTTTTTCACTAATAATACCAGATTTCATTAAAACATCCATAGCTTTTGTGTTTCTAGACTTGTCATATGAAAAACCATATATAGGTGCAGACCATTTTGGGGCACATAAAAAGAATTGATTTTTTTTATTAATTTCATAAATTACTTTTTCTAAATATTCTTTATTTTCCATTATTACTCCTCCAAATATAAAAATAATTAATTAGTTATTTTTATATAACTCATACATTTTTTGTATTGTTCCTTTTATTTCATCAACATAGTCTTTAGGCCATGTGACCTTTAGAAATTCTTTTTGTGAAAGAATCCATCTCTTTACGCCTTCACCATAAATCTCTGCTTTAACTTTATATCCTTTATCAGTTTTTCCAATAATCTTTGCTGTTGGTAATCTATCGAGTACTGCTTCTATAGAATCTCCAAAAAACTCAAATTCAATAGTCTTAAATTCACCAGTATACATAAACTGAACTTTCTTTCTATATTTATCCTCTTCAAACCTACCATAAGGATAAGTGGAGTTAATCTCTGTTTCTTTATAATTTTCAATTCTATCAACTCTAAATGGTATTTCAAATTTACTGCTTTCTTTATCAATTTCAGACACAAGATAGAAATAATATTCATTAAAAACTATTGCAATTGGATTTACTATATGATGCTTTTCTATTCCATCAGCTCGCTTATAATCAAACTCAACCTTTTTGCCTTTTTCAATACTTTTACGCATACTCCAAAGTTGATCAATTATATCTTTCTTATGATGAGGCTCAACATAAGAAAGTTCTTCTTTTGCAATTATATTTTTCATAACTGATATATCTTCAATTTGAAATTCTAGTATATTTAACATTCTTCTTATTTCTTTTTTTGTAAATGCTCTTGATTGTATAATAACCCTAACAAAAGCATAAATATCGCTTTCACTAAAATCAATATCACTTTTTATATTTACCTTATGTATATTATCTTTTGGACAGTATTCTATTTTTCTGCATTCCCCAACACTGCCCTTCTTTTCATACTCATTCTCAAAATAGCCATTCAAACATTCAATATCTCTTCTGATAGTTCTTTCATTAACCTCAGAATCCCTTGCAAATTTCAACTTGTTAAATTGTTTTTCTTTATTAATTAAATTGTAAAGATTAAGAATTCTATATATAGTTCTTCTCTCTTTTATGGACTCTTCTTTTTCTTTAATATCTATTTTTTCTTCCATAACTTCCATTTTTATTATTCCTCCAACAATATTTTACTTAAAGTAATGTTTTTTGTATACTATTTTAAGTTAATTTATGATAATGCTTAGTACTATTTTCATGTTATTATCTTCTTTAAACTTTGTTTTTTCATTATTATTCGCCTCCATTTATTTTTATGCTTTTTTCTCTTTTCCTTCAAATATCTTAACTAATATCCATATAATTACACCTATTATAACTAACCATTTTGCTGCCATTCCTAAAAGCAACATCGCTATGTATCCAGCACTCCAACAACCTACAAATGTTGAAGTAACACCTGCGCATCCGAAATAGTAAACATTAAACATCTCATTTAGTAATAGAAATAATATTATTCCTATTACTAATCCAATAATCATTGCTATTACTTGCATAACCTACATCCTTTCTTTATTGATTAACTTTATTATAAATCGAGTGGTTGGACACATACTGACCATCTATTAATATTCTTCTGCAAAAATCATTGTACTGTAATAAACACTATCAATTACATATATATCTTTCAAATAATCACACATCTTAATAATTACTGCTTATAACTTCAATTGCTCCTTTTCTATTTTTGAGCAAAGAAAAAAACACATTGAATGTAACTTCAATGTGGTCTTTAAACACTACTACTTCTTTTAATCAAATAGCCTTCTTCTCATCAACTTTTTCTTGATTTCTTTCTTAAATAAATTATTCAATGGAAGTCCAAATATGTAATGCCTTTGAACAAATTTCAATATTTTTGTGATTTCTAAAAGTTCTTAATTTTTCGCAGCAATCTTCTCTCCACAATAAATCATTTCCTGCTGTTTCTAAAAGTGAAAGTGATATATACATCGCTTCAGTTATATCTTGTAAAATTATCTCATCTATTGATTTCATTAAATTTTCTGGATTATAATATCCCTTTAAGTTTTGTAATACTTTCGAAATTTCATTATATGAAAACTCCATAATATATGGTCTTTCTTTAAGTATTTGTGCAATATTATTTATATATTTTATAGTTTTTATTGAATTATCAAAATCTATACATGCTGTATAAAGTTTAATACTCATCTTTTTCAATGTTTCATCAGATTTTATAACTTCAATTATTTCTTCAAATAAAGGTATTAGCTTTTGTCTTGTCATTTTATTTAAAGATACAATTTTATTTGCAAGAAAATTTAATCTTTGTATATGAGGCATATCTCTTTGAGATTTCCCATTAATGTCTTCTGTTATCCTTACATTAACCATAAATCTAACAGTATCTATTATATACTTATTTATATTGCCATCTACAACTACGCATATTAATAAATCCAAGGCCGACTTCCACTTGCCTGAATCATTTAAATCAGTTATCACTTTATAAGCAGAATTAGCAATGCTGTTCTCATCTATATTTATCCAATTTTTCATTGTAATAATAGCTTCTTTAGAAACTTCATTGTCATCTAAATCTGCAATTTTTAGTATTAATTTTAAATACCTATTTCTATATTTCTTTTGAAGATGATTTGAATATTGACTTAATAAGCTTTTAATAACATCCCCTTCCTTACATTCAATAAGTCTAGCTAAAATTTCCCATGCAAATTCATAATCTAAATACTTTCTAGCAACATGTCCTATTGCTATCTGTACATCTTTGTGTACATTTTCTTTTTTAGCTTCATTTAATAACAATTTAATGTTTTCTTCACTTCTATACTCTCCCAACAATCTTATAACTTCTTTTCTCACAGTTATTTTTAAATGTTCTCTTTGGAAAAGTTCATAAATAACTTTAGTAAAAGATTCATGATTCATATTTCTTATACATCTTGGTATAGAATACATGGCTGTTCTTGCTTTATCTCCATCTAAATTATCTAATAAAACTTTAATAGCTTTTTCAGGTTCTTCTGTAGTTGATAATGCATGTAAAGCTGATTCTGAAATAAGAACTTCACTACTTTTTACAAGACCATCAAAACATCTTAAATCAATATCTGACATTTTAGCTAATGCATGTATAGCCTGATGACGTTCATAATAACTATATTGTGATCCATTAGCTATTATTTTAAGTAATTTGCTGAAAGTCTGCTGCTGGCGTGGAAGATATTTATTAAATTTATCTACTGCTGGTAAAAGATAAATTGTCTCTCCACTTAAGAACTTACCCTTAATCACATTGCCTTCAATATATGGATCTAACCATTCTTGTCGTCTTGTATGAAGATGCAAAAAAACTTCGTTTATACATATAAATGATTTATCCATCTCTAAAAATTCTTTAACTCTTTTATCTCTTGTCTTTTTATATGCTAGGTAATTTTTTGCAGCCTCTTTAGAATAGTTCTCATATTTTGACATTACTACTTCCTTTAATAATTCCTGAAGCTTTTCTATCTTATATCCTCGTTTTCCTAATAAATTAGCCATTTTAATTATGCAACTGTAATTTTCTCTTTTATTTAAGTCCTTCAATAAAGGATAAAATTCTTCAAAGATTATTTTTTCCAGTCCCTTTTCTATATCATCTAATTTAAATAAAAAAAGTATTGAGTTTCTTTTAGATAAACTAGTTAATGTATTTAATGCAAACTTGAATATTTTACTATTATTTTTATCTGTATTATGTTTTAAAATCTTAAAGGCTAATTTTCCCAAATAATTCAAAGTATCATAAGACGTATCTCTAGCTTCAATAACACTATTAAAAATAACTTCTAGAAGTTTTACATCTTTATCGTCATACAATGATGTCTGACAGTTAGAAAGCTCTTCCAAAACAGCTTTTCTTACTGGGTCTTGATCATTTTTAATACGAGATAAATAAGTCAAAGTTTCAGAAACTTCTCTCCTGCTCAATGCAGTGCTTTTTATGATTAATTTAAGTGCCAAACTACGTTCTTCTGCATTTGAAGCTTTAGCTTCTTTTTCCAAAATGCCCCTACTAAACTCAATATCACAATAAGCTAAAGTATTGATATATCTGTTTTTATTATTAAGAACTTCTTTAATATTTAGCATATTTTTAGCTATTTTATCACGGAGTTTACTAGGCAGTTCTTTTAATATTGCTCTATGAAAAACTTTCTTATTAACTTCATCCTCATCATATACACCATAAAAAAAATCTTCACGATTTGAAGGTGGAAGACTGTGAAGTATCTTTATAATATGATTAACTTTATTTTTAAGAATCTTACCTATTTCTATCCACTGATTTATAGTAAAGTTAACTTTTCTGCTAAAAATACATCTTGGAACACCATACAAGAGAAGCTCTTTTCTACATTCTTCTGATAAAAGTATACTGTGTACTTTAGAAGGATTTTTTCTAACAAGAATTCCAAACTGCTTAGATAAAATAGAATAAATTTTATCTCTTGGTGGAAAATTCATTGCACAATCTAATATAAATTCCCCATTAGACAAAACTAAGACTTCTACTGCATCAAAAAATGTATTCCAAACATACACCCTTTCCCTATCTTTTGCATCTTCTAAAGATTTCTTGAAATACTTTATAAATACTTTTTCATGGTAAACTGCTATTCTATTCCAATGATCAATTGCATACCCAATTTCATCAATATATTTTTCAACAGTTTCATCAGAGCATATTGCAAATATCCTCTTTGCCTCTCCTGCCCCATATTTTGAATACACAATAGGAAATAATCTTTCAGCTACATCCCTGCGATTTACATAGTAAATAGTGTTTAATAACTTCTTACGGCATTCGCAAGATAAATTTCTCATTTCTTTTTCAATTTCATCTACTGATCCATGTTTAGCTAAAAGTTTAGCTGCTTTTATTCTTATGCTATTTTTGTGGTGACTTAAAGCTTTTGTAATAATTTCACAATTCCTGATAACATCTGCACCAACTAGAGCCAAGTTAGCTTCATATTCCCCACCTTCTAATAAAGAATACAATAACTTTATACATTTATCTTTATCCATATCACGTGCTAATAATGCAACTTTTTGTACTCTCTCAGAATATCCTAATGAGTCTAATTCTTTAATCAAACTCTTTTTCTTATTTATAATGTTACTAAAAAACATATATAACTCCTTAACTTTTATTCATATATTTACATTATCGCTTATATATGGATAAACTTAAGTTCGTGACTCTTATAACATAGTTATTAACCTTTTAACCATTCTACTGTATCACAACTAACTCTTACAGATTATAACTTCTTTAGTTGATCAACTCTTTTTAAACATGGATTTAGCTGCTCGTTTCACAACATCAAAAAAACTTAAAGAATTAACCATATGATCTGGATCAACATAATTTCGAACAGTACGAAGCACTCTTTTTGCTTCTTTAGAAGCAAAGGTATAAGTACCATTTTTTTTCGTTTGGATTGCATATCGCGGAATCCATTTTCCTTTAAACAATACAGATGCAATGACATAGTCAACTTCTTCCCAAGGAATTTGAATATATTTGTGAGGATCACGAGAATTATAGAACTCAAAGCCTTTGTCGCCTATCATTATTTTTCCATAATCTGCAAGCCCAGTAAAAGCTGTTGCATCAATCGCTAGATCCACTTTTGTATTCAGTGATTGAACCATCTAATCTACCTCTTTTCTACTTAATACATACATTTATTTTTATTATATATTTTTTATATGTTTCTATCAATTGTTGAAAAATTTATTAAAAATAATACTTATTTAACCAATTTATTTCATTAGTATTATAAAAATTATTTTTTTGAATGTGCCTCAACTACTTTATATGTTAACAAAAGCCCAGGCTAAAAGCCTAGGCTAAGCAAAAAATATTACATTAAACCAATCAAATGGAATACAACACCAATTACGAATAATCCAAGAATTATAACAATTGGAGATACTTTCTTCTTAAGCAACCACATACAAATAAATGTAATTATTAATCCTGCAAGCCCAGGAATTAATGAATCTAAGTTATTTTGTAATGTTGTAACTTTTTCAGGTGTTAATGACATACCTGCGCCTTGTTGCATTAAAGCTGTTTTTATACCTTCTGCTCCTTGTGGAAGAGCACTCCAATCAATAAATGCACCCTCACTTAACTTAACTGATGATACTACTGGTGCAAATTTAACAGATACCCATCTATTAACTAATGATCCCAAAATGAACATACCTAGTATAGATGCCCCTTTTGTAACATCTTGTAACAAACTACCTGATAAATCATCACTAATACGAGATCCTGCTTTATAACCAAATTCTTGTGTATACCACATGAATGCCATACGAATGATATTCCAAGCAACGAAGAATATTATTGGTCCAAGTATATTACCACTCATAGCAAGAGTAGCACCTAATGCTCCTAAAATTGGTCTAACAGTAAACCAAAAAACTGGGTCTCCGATACCTGCTAAAGGTCCCATCATACCAACTTTAACACCTTGAATAGTTGCATCATCTACAGGTGCACCATTTGCACGTTCTTCTTCTAAAGCTAATGTTACTCCAAGAACTGGTGAAGCTACATATGGGTGAGTGTTGAAGAATTCCAAATGACGTTTTAATGCCTCTGATTGTTCCTCTTTAGTCTTATATAATCTCTTGATTGCTGGAATCATTGCATATGCCCAACCACCGTTTTGCATTCTTTCATAGTTCCAAGAACCTTGAAGGAAAAATGAACGGAACCAAACAGAAATACGATCTCTTTTTGTTAATTTTAATTGTTTTGACATTTTCGTTTCCTCTCCCTTCTTAGTATCTATCAATGATATCCCCTAAAGGATCACCAGTATTTGAACTTCCACCATTACCTGCTCCACCTTGTTTGCTAAGTGCTAAGTAAATAAGAGCTAAAGCTACACCTATTGCTCCAAGTCCGATAAGTGTAATTTCTGAGATAGTTGCTAATACAAAACCAATTGCAAAGAATGGCCAAACTTCTTTTGTAGCCATCATATTAATTACCATTGCGTAACCAACAGCTACAACCATTCCACCACCAATTGCTAAACCATCTGTTAACCAAGCTGGCATAGCTGCAAGTAACCCTGATATTGGACCAGCACCAATTATTAAAATTAATGCTGCTGGAATTGCAATACGTACACCCTGCATACAAATAGCAACAATTTGCCATATTTCAATAGCCCTTATATTTCCTTCCTTAGCTGCTGCATCCATAAAATGTACGAACGCTGTAGCAATTGTACGACAAATAATTGTTAATAATAGTCCTGCAACTGCTAAAGGAACAGCAATAGCGATTGCCGCAGTAATTCCTTCTTTACCAGTTTGACCTCCAAGAACTAAAATGATTGCTGATGCAACAGATGCTAATGCTGCATCTGGTGCTACTGCAGCACCTATATTTGCCCAACCTAAGGCCATCATTTGAAGAGTACCACCTAAGATTAAGCATGGTAATAAATTACCTGTAACCAATCCAATTAATGTACATGCAACTAATGGTTGATGGAACTGGAATTCATCCAATATACCTTCTACACCAGCTAGAAATGCTATAATAATGACTAATACAATTTGAAGTATATTTAAAGTCATGATTACTAATCCTCCTTTTATTAATAATTAAATTATTTTTGTTTTTTTAATTCTTCTTGTGCTCTTTTAAGTATTTCATCCATATTTCCTTTTGAATCATTTGGTACTTTACGAACATCAAAATTAAGTCCAGCTTGTTTTAACTTATTGAATGTATCAATATCTTTTTGATTAAAAGCAAGTACTTTATTTGGTTGAACCTTACCTATAGAATGAGCCATAGAACCAACATTTATTGTCTTTAATGGCACTCCACCTTCTACCACTCTAAGTACATCTTCTGGATTTTCAAAAAGAAGTAATGCGCGTTGACCACCAAAATGTTGATCATCTTTTGCAAGTTTAATCATATGATCAACTGGAACAACATGTGCTTTAACTCCTGGTGGAGCAGCTTGTTGTATTAATTTCTTACGAAGTTCATCTTTAGCTACTGCATCTGAAACTACAATAATTCTTGTAGGTTGAACAGTTTTTGTCCAAGCAGTCGCTACTTGACCATGAAGTAAACGAGAATCAATACGAGCTAAAACATATTCGAATGATCCTGGTTTACCTGCATTAGATTGTTTTGCTGAATCTTTAATAGCCTTACCAGTATCTTCTGGTTCTAATTCTTCTGGCTTAACCTTAATACCTTCTTTAGCTGATGTTAAGATATAAGATGCAATTTCTTGTGCAGATTCCATAGAAAGACGTGCACCATAAGCTTCAATAAGCATTGGTAAATTTAAACCAGCTACTATTGCCCATTTATCTTTGTGTTCTTCAAATAAACCATTTGCTTGATTGAATGGTGTACCACCCCAAAGATCAACTAAGAATAAGACTTCATCTTGATTGTCAAAGGATGTAATTGCATTTTTCATTTTTGCTTTAAGATCATCAGGTCCTTCACTAGGCATCAACGTAACAGCTTTTACATTTTCTTGTTCTCCAAAAATCATTTTACCAGATTGCATGATGCCTTTAGCAAATTCTCCGTGACTAGCAAGAATAATTCCTACCATTTTTATACCTCCTATTTTTTATTTGTTACAAAACAAAAAAGACATAAGCATTTGGAAATAAAATAAAGAAATATATGTTCAGATTTGGTCACATTATTTGTACACTAAATTAAATCATAAAAAAAATCATAATACCTAAAAAAACTGTACAAAACATATGATACAACAAACAATATTACATTTACTCTATTGCATTTTTTATTTCCCTACGCTTATGCCTGATCGAATCAGTAACACGCTAAATATTTATATTTTATTGTAATCTACTTAAGAACTCTTACTAAATATTCTTTTTGACTACGTTTACATGATAGCACTTTTTTTCTTATTGTGCAATATATTATTAAAATTTTTTTAAATTTATCTTAATAATAATTACTTTAATTACAAAATAGACATTTTATAAAAGCTTTAAATACGAATAAAAATCCACATCTTATCCGTAAGTATCTATTTAATCCTTTTTTAATGTATTATTGGCTTACAATAGAATATTTTATTAAAAATAACCTAGAGCAATTTCATCTTCTACTTTTACTACTGCATAAATTAATGCTTTTATAGCTTTTATTTTTAAGTTCTGACGCTTTCAATTTTATCATCTCGTTTTTGCAATAAAAAAACTACTATTTAACAATTCCAATTAATTACTATTATATAATGATAATATTTAAGTTCAAAAATAACCAAATGGAGCATTTCTTTTAAACCCAGTTACTATAACAATTCTCTTATCTCTCAATGAGTACTCAACAAATTCCCATATAAACTGTGGATTTATTGCACTTATCACTTTTTTGCACCCTTCATACCATTCGCTTGAATTATCAATATTCTTATAATTATTAAAATATGATTTTTTAAAATCATTGAAAAATGGAATATTTTTCAATTTGTTGACTTGTCTATTATTATCTAATATACCATCTGGATAAGACATAAATGGCACATTTGTATTAACAAACCAAACATTATTCATATATTGGACATAAGAATCTTTTTTTGTATTTTTTAAATATGTGTCATTGTATCCCAAAAAATCTTGTACCCTATAATAAGTTCTATGTTTTTCATTATATGAAATATCGCATAAAATAATACTATTTGCGCACTTCATAAAATTGAAATAGTAATTGCCAATAACCACTGTAAATATTTCAGTTATTGTTTCCTTATGTTCAACCTTTAATTTACTATCTCTCAATCCAGGTGGTATATGGTAAAAATATACATACTTAACAAATTCAATTAATACACTTCCAAAAACCTCTCTCACTTGAAAGTCTCTGAAAATTTGCGTAAATTCTTCACTCTCCCATTTTTTAAAGTACGAAAAATCTTTATAATCGTTAAATTTATTAAGATTTTTTGTTGCCCATGACCAAATTTTTAAATAAACGGGATAAGTACTGTTAAATTTTAATTCTACTTCATCTTTAACCCTAGGCATTTCTTGAAATAACATAAACTCCTCCATTAAACAATAATAAATGGTATATTTATAACCCTCGCACACCTTATTATATCAATAATTTGAGTATAATGGAATATTTTATAATTATATATATTTCCCTTAGGTTCATTTGGAACTGTATTAAACCAACCATTAACTATTATGGCATCAACATCTTCTACATCCTCATCTGCAATAAATCTATATTTTCCATATAATAATATATATTGGATTTTCATTAGTTATAAGTGCAAAAAATAGACTAATATACTTAATGTATTAAAATACTAAGACAGTTTTTGTTTATTATATGAAATTATTGAACTTAGTCGAAAAAAATGTTATGCTGTCAATGTTAAACTTAGTAAAATGTCTTTACTACATAAAAATCAAATGTAAAATTTCAATTGATAAAAATATATTAAAGTGCTTATTTTTATAAGCTCTTTTTAAGTTATAAAGAGAGGTAATAATATGATAAAAGTTGATAACTTGTCCTACTCATTTCCCCAAAAGGATTTATATAATAACATTTCATTTACATTAGAAGATGGTGACCATTGTGCTTTTATAGGAACAAATGGCAGTGGAAAAAGTACACTTATAGATATACTTATGGATCCAGAAGAATATATGTTTGATGGTACATTAGAAATATCTCCAAATTGTAGAATTGGGTATGTAAGTCAATTCTCACAACTGGATAAAATAAAAGAAATTACAGTTTTCGAATATATAGCAGAAGAGTTTATTAAACTACAAAATGAAATAACATCTATTTGTACTGAAATGGAGACATCTTCAGATATTGATACTTTACTAGAAAAGTATCAACAAGCTTTAGATGCATTTGATGCAATTAATGGCGATGATTTCGAAAACATTATTAATAAGAAACTTAATCTTACAAACTTAATCAAATATAAAGATTTAATGATATCTGAACTTAGTGGTGGAGAATTCAAGCTTATCCAAGTAATTAAAGCAATGCTAAATAGTCCAGACTTAATGATTATGGATGAACCAGATGTGTTTTTAGATTTTGGAAACCTTAATTCTCTTAAAAATCTAATTAATTCACACAAAGGAACAATGTTAATTATTACACACAATAGATATCTATTAAATAATTGTTTCAACAAAATTCTTCATCTTGAAAACATGGAGATACAAGAGTTTGATGGAAGCTATATTGATTATAACTTCTCATTACTTCAAACTAAAATTGAATTACAAGAACTGGCTGCTGAAGATACTGCTGAAATTGAAAGAAATGATATATTAATAGAAAGACTCCGAGAGCTTGCAACTGAAAATGCTGAACAATTCAGAGGAAAAACCCTAAGGGCTAGAGTTAAAATTCAAGAAAGATTAGAAGAACGTAGAATTAAAGCTCCATTTATAGCTATTAAAGAACCAGATATTAATTTAAATACCTCTAATAAACTTGAAGAAACTATTGCTTTAAAAATTAATAATTACAATGTTGTCTTTGATGAGATACTGTTAGAAAATGTTAACTTTGAGATTAAATCTACTGATAAAGTAGCTATTGTCGGTTCAAATGGTACTGGAAAAACCACTTTACTTAAAGAAATATTTAAAAATAATAATGATTCTATTGTGGTAAATGAACACATTCAAATGGCTTATTTATCTCAGCTTCAAGGCAAAACACTAAATGATTCTAATACCATACTTGAAGAGTTCTTAGATGCTGGTTTTGAAACTTATGAAGACATTAAATCACATATTTTTGAATATGGTTTTGAAGAAGAAATACTTAATCAAAAGATAGGGTCTTTATCTGGTGGAGAAAAAAATATGCTTCAATTAGCTAAAATTTCTGCTAGTAATGCAAACTTGTTGCTTCTTGATGAGCCTACAAGTCATTTAGATACATATTCACAAATAGCATTAGAAAAAGCCATAAAAAACTATAATGGTGCTATTCTAATGGTTTCTCACGATTTCTATTCTATAGTAAACTGTATGGATTATATTTTAATTGTTGAAGATAAGAAAATAAGAAGAATGAATATGAAGACTTTCAAAAAAATGGTTTATGCCAATTACTTTGGAAAAGATTATTTAGAAATTGAACAAAATAAAAAATTAGTTGAAACAAAAATAGAATTAGCTTTAAAAGATAATGATTTTATCACTGCAAAAGATTTATCTGAAGAGTTAGAAAAGCTGATTAAGTTACTCCAAATTTAGTTAATAGCACAGGGTGGCAATGTCATCAAGCTAAGAATACATTAAATTGGTAAAATAAAAACTTAATATTTTTAAAAATCATCCTAATAATCATTCTGAATACCTTTTGTAGGTATATCTAGAGGTTGGGGTGATTTTTTAGAATTTAAAAAAACTCTTCATATTTTATATTTTACTTTACATTTATAGAATGCTCTATATCTATTGTTTGTTTTACGCTTCCTTAAGCTTTAATCTGTTAAGTTATGTAAACATTGCTCTTATAAACTTAATCTATTTATTTATTTTTCACTATAATTTTATAGGACCTCATGATTCATTGAATAATTTGACTCCAGCTGAAGTTGCCTTTTGTGGTTTTCTTATCGTAGATGCATATCAATCTATCACCTCCCTGTCTAAGTAATTTTGCGTAAAAAAATAGCCTACTCTAAATATCGCAAGCTATTTTCTACTATTTCTTTCCCTATTATTTTTTCTTGTTCTTCTTTAGCTTTCACCTTTTTAAATAATTCCTTTAAATCATAATATCAATACTTTAAAAATTGTTGATATAAATTATTTTGTTTACACATTACATTTTCCAATATCTTCAATACTCTTTAGAAATATTGTTCTAACTCTTCTATTGAATTCAACTCAAATATATCTGTTGCAATTAACTCTATTGTTTCTTTTGGAAGTGATTTTATTTTTTCCTTATATTCATTAGGTAATTTTTTAAACTTTTTCATTAGCTGTTTAATCAGAAGCTCAGCTTTTCCTTCATCTTTCCCTTTTTCAATTCCTTCTTGTATTAGACTTTTACCAAGTTCAGTCATTCTCAATTCCTCCTTTACTTTCTCCAAATCTTTTCCGCTTAAAAATTTATTTGCAAAAGCATATAGTATTGATTCTATATCATTCTTATAGTCATTATTTATGTCTTTTACTACGTGTATAGCGTTTATTATTTTATCAGATATTCCTATCTTCCCTCCCATAATAGGAGTGAATGTTAGAGCCATTATATCTTGTTTTGTAATCTCTATTCGACATAGATATTGAATTAACTTTGTATTCATTTATTCCTGTTTCTAAAATACTCCCTGGATCTTTTATATTGCCTGAATAAACAACATAATTAATAAACTTTTCTATGTGTAGTTCCACCTAAACTTGTGCATTTTTTAGTAGTACTTTAAAATAATAAATTCCTGCTATAGTTGCTACAATATGACTTATCAAAACAGCTACCCATATTCCATTTAATCCTAAATCACCTGTAGATAATACCTTTGCTAGTGGCATACGAATAATAATATAGTAGAAAATCATTAAAAACATAGCTGACATTGGTTTTCCAAAACCATTTACTGCTCCAAAAACAGAATTAGTAATAACATTGCATATATATCCAACTGAAATAATTGAAAAATAAACTTTAACTAAATCTTTAACACTTTCATTTGCCCCAAACATTTGTGCTAAATTTTCTGAAAAAAATACTACTATAATTGTTAATACAATTAAAAATCCACTACCTAATAATACTCCTGATTTAAGATATTCTTTTGCTTTTTTTATATTTTTAGCACCAAAGCACTGACCAGTGCATGTAGTAATTGTCATGTTAAGCGCCATAGCAGGATAAAATAAAATTGTTTCTAATTTTCCTGAAATACCAAATGCAGCTATAGGCAATACTCCAAATGTACTAACTAAGCAAGTAATAAAACTTGTACTTATTGCAGGAATGCTTTGTTGAATAATAGATGGTATTGCTTTTAGTGTAAGATTCTTTAAAGTATTTTTGTCAAAGAACTTAAAATTAATTACAATTAATTTTTTCTTAATAATATATACAATCATAATAATCATCATTATTCCCTGAGACAATAAAGTTGCAATTGCTGCACCTTTAAGTCCCATTTTATTAATAAAAATAGGATCCAAAATTATATTAAGTATTGTACAGAAAATAATAGATACCATTTGCATAGTTGTATTACCAAAACTGCGTAATACAGCTGTAAAATATAAGTACATAAATACAAAAACATATCCAATCATATATAAAATAAGATACTCTTTTGACATAGCATATATCTCATTTGGTGTGTTTAAAAGATTTAAAATAGTTTTTGCACTAAGTTCACAAATAACAGTTATAATTATGCTGAAAATAAATGCTACTATAAAAGAAGTTGATATTACTTTATTTTGATTTTCTTTATCCTTTGCCCCAACATATTTTGATAACAAAATTGCAACCCCATTAGTAGCACCCATTGCAATAGAAATTGTTAACAGTATAGGTGGCATTGATACAGTAAGTGCTGCCATTGCTTTTTCACCAAGTAGATTTCCAACCCAAAGACTGTCAACTATGTTGTATGCCATGCTAAATATAAATGCTATGAGCACTGGGATAGTAGTTCCTATTAGTTTTCTAGTTGTGTTACCTGTTGTAAAATCTTTTTCTAATACATTTTTCATTTAAATCCTCTTCTTTCTTTGATTACTGTTTAGTGAATTGTAGTCAATGAATAAAATTCACTCACCAAGTATTTTTTTACCCTAACAAAATATCACTTTACAGAAATACTTTATTAGGGATGTTTATCTAATAACCAATCATTATATCTATTGTCTTATTCCTAATATTGAATTTATAAATCCACGAATTTGTTTAATTTTTTCTTCCATAGAAATGTCTTTGCATGACAAAACACCTATTTGTCCATACATAATAAAATTAGTCATTATTTCAACATTTTCAATATGAATTTCTCTTTTTTCACATAACTTTTTAAACTCTTTACATAAACTTGGAATTAAATATTTTGCAATTTTTATAATAAGCTGCTCATGCAATATTTCATTACCAGTCTTATGATAAAAATAATGATATTTGCTGTTATTTTCTTGAATTAGCATTAATTTAGCCATATCGTCCATACGTTCTATTAATGTTTTTTTATCATCACAAATAACCTTTAAAAATTTTTCTCCACATTCTTCAACATACTTATCCATTGCGGTTTCGAAAAGTTCTTGTTTTGATTTAAAGTAACGATAACATAACCCTGGTACCACATTCATTTCCTTTGCTATGTCAGCCATAGAAGTTGATTCATATCCTTTTTTATAAAATAATCTCATTGCTGTATCTAATATTTCCTGTTTGCGAACTTCAGGCTCCTTTGAAATTCGTACCATATTTAAAAGCCTCCTTTCATCATTCTAAACATAATATATCACTTGAATGAATAAAAGTCAATGAATTGTATTCATTGACTTTTATAACTCTTGCTATAGTTATTTTAATTTTTTCTCTCTTTAATAATTAAAACCCAAACAAAAATAGCCAAAATTCCAGAAAGAAAGAGTATAAAATCTTCTGATACACCAAACATAAAAATTTTAGGCAATCCTGTTAACGCCCAAAATATTAATAGTATTAATATTTTATAATCTACTTTGGTAGAAAAAGAAACTAATAATGTAATTGAATATACTACAAGCGGGCAAGGCATAAGCCATGTCGTTATTGCAGGATACGCATGTCCCAATATAATACTAATTAATGGATAGGATAAAAATAGAATATATAAAATGAATACTAATATATTAAACCTTTTATTTCTTTCAAAAATTATATTGTCTTTAAATATGTCAATAAAAAACAATAATGCAATACTGCCAAATAAAGTAGCTGTTAAATATTTGTTTAACTCATTAGACCCATCACACCTCCAAACTTAATTTATTTTAGATATATTGTCTATCCAATTTACTATACTCTCTAGAACCAATTTAGTGTTACCAACATTACAATGTCTTTCTGCAAATTGCTTTTCATTAAATAATTTAAAAGTTAATGATTTTACATTTGTTAAAGCATCTATTTCTTTTTTATAAAATTCTTTAGGAATAAAATGATCTTTAGAAGCACCAATCAATAGAAAATCTTGTTTAATCAAAGGAGCTATATTATATATTTGAAAATTCATTGATTTAGCAAAATAATCATAAGGTGTATTAACTCCAAAATTATATATACCATGCTTAATTCCCCATTCGGCCATAGGGTCTTTTTTCATTTGTTTTTCCATCAATTTATTAATCATAAATTTTTGTTTTAATTTGAACAATACCCTTACAATTCTTTGAACTGTTTTAGTACGGGTTGAGATTAATATATCAAAAAAACTAGGAAATATACTCCATGCTACAACTTTTGTAATTCTTTTTTCAAATGCAGCAGCCCTGGGAGCTAATATTCCACCTAAAGAAATACCTATCACTGTAACATCATTTAAGTTGTAATAATCTAGAACACATTTCACAGGTTCCTCCCATTTGTGGGTAAATGGAATATTATATTTTCTTAACACTTCTCCTTGTCCTGGTCCTTCAAAAGCATAAACCGCATGCCCTTTTCCTCTTAAATATAATACTGTAGATTTAAATTCTTCAATATAAGAATCATTTCCACCAAATATAACAATTGCACCCTTTGATTCTTTTTCAGGTAACGATACCCATACTGGTAAATATCCATTGTCATATTTAATTTTTTCTCTTTTAATTATTCCTTCCTTTATAAAAATATTTGAATTCAAATCATAAAATAACTTTTTTGCTTTCTCATAAACTTTAATTTTATCTGAATTTTCGTGGAACATGAAAAACTCTGCCATACGATAATATGCTATTGCCTGTTCTATACGCTTTTCATTTAAAGCTTTATCTCCAAGCTTTAACATTTCTCTTTCCCAATCTTTAGGTGTTTTTATTAAATAGCTTATAGACTTAATTTCTTCAGCATCTCCATTACTCCACAATATTGTTCTATTTAACTGATAGTTAAAATTAGGTTCACTATTCAAATTATATGTACCTACTTTAAAATTGTTATTATACATAAACTCAATCACTTCCCATATCTTGTTTAATAAAGAACATATGGTCATTATTACTTTATTTAAAAATGTTGACTATTTATTAATCAACATTTCTGAACCTTTTATATGATATTTAATTAATTTATTAAAATTATCATAAATCTCTCTATTATCCTTTTTATTTCTTAGTATCTCTAATATACCTTCTATTAAATTAAAAGCAATTACATGAGCTATAAAGCATTCTTTAGCAATATTTTCGGAAAATCCTTCTGCAAAATGCCTTTCTAACATATTAATAATTTTTGATTTTATATCTTCATACTTTGTACCTTTTGAGCAATCCATAATAAGAAGTAATTCTTCTCTGTGTTCCGATGAAATTTTAAATAGTTTCTGAACCATCATTTCAATAAATTCATTGCTACCAAATTTCTCATAGAATTTATGATTTACAAAAAATTCAGTCATATTTATCAAATCATTTGCCATAGCATCAGTAATATAATAAAAAATCTCCTCTTTTGTGGCAAAATAATTATAAACATTGCTTTTACTTACATTTGCTTCCTTTGCAATCATATTCATTGAAGTTTTCTCAAATCCATATTCACTAAAAAGTTTTTTAGCCCCATAAGTTATATTGTTTTTAACCTCTTCTTTTAATATTTGCATAAACGACCACCTATTCTTTTATAATAATATTATATTATTATATTCGTCAAGTTACAATACCTCTTCCACAACAATTCCACTCTTATAAACATCCTTTAGAACAGGATCTATTGTTACATATCCATCTACCTTTTTTATAGAAACTTCATAAACAGTACCTCTTTTCCTCAATTTTAAAATCTAACATTTCTAATATATTTTTATTTTATCCTATTCATTCAATCTAAACATCCTATTATAAATGTTTTCTCACAGAATCCTTGCTACTAAAAGGTGCACGTCCTCAAAATAAAAATGCCCCCTAATAAAATTTCACTAATGGTGTGCACAAATACTTAAAATTCAAAACAAGTGGCTAAAATTACCCATTTATTTTGAAAATTTTCTTAGTTTTTCTAAGTTGATTTTTATTGTACTCAATTATAATTTTTATAATACAAGAAATTTACGAGAAAAATTAAAAAGTATGACTTCAATAAAATATGGAAGTCATACTTTTACTTTACACTATTAAATTTAAGAATCTCTATTAAAATTAAATTATTCCTTAAATGTTTCTTGCTACTTCATATGCATCCCATATAGCATACATTATATTTTGAACTTTGTTTGCATCACCAATCATTCTAACATTACTGTGTAAGAATTTAATTTTATTATATAGTGAATTTTCTGAATTATATCCTATTGCAACAATTGCTGAATCAGCTTTAACTATTTCTTGAGATTCTTTGTTTTCAATTATAAATCCTTCCTCTGTTGCTTTTATTATTTTAGAGCCACATCTTACATTAATCTTATTAAATGATACTAACTCTTTTAACATATCATGATTTGCGTGGCATAAAGGTCCACCAACTTGTAATATATCATCCATCATTTCAACAATAGTTACATCTTTCCCCATTTCCTTTAACCATAAAGCTGTTTCACAACCTACTAGTCCACCACCAATTACTATAGTCGAGTTTCCAACATCTTTTTTCTTAAGTAATACTTCTTCTGCAGTATAAACATTTTCTGTTCCTTCAATACTTAATCTTCTAGGAGTAGAGCCTGTAGCTAGTATAATTGTATCTACATCAGTTTCTTTAATCATTTCTTCTGTAACAGTTGTATTATATCTTATCTTAACTCCAAGTTTTTTCAATTGTAATTCATACCATTGAATAAGTGCTATATCGTCTTCTTTAAAACTTGGAGCTCCTGCTGCTACTAGATTTCCACCTAATCTATCACACTTTTCAAATATTTCTACCTCATGCCCTCTTATTGCAGCTACCCTTGCAGCTTCACATCCTGCAACTCCGCCTCCAATAACAAGTACTTTTTTCTTTTCATCAGCTTTTCTAAGTTCTAGTTCTTTTTCTCTACAGCATGCTGGATTAACTGCACATGTTATATTAGCAAAATTCTGTAATCTTCCCATACAACCTTCTTGACAAGATAAACATGGACGAACATTCTTATAATCACCTGCTAATATTTTATTAGGAATTTCAGCATCTGCAAGTAATGGTCTTGCAAGTCCAATCATATCTGTCTTTCCTGATAATATAGCATCACTTGCTAATTCTGGATCTTCCATTCTTCCTGCTGTAATTATTGGAACATCTACTGCATTTTTAAGAATTTCATTATATGGTAAGTATAATCCCTTTTTTTGATACATTGGGGGATGACTCCAATACCATGAATCATATGATCCAACATCTCCATTTAAAGCATCATATCCTGCATCTACTAATATTTTAGCGGCTTCTATTCCTTCTGGAACATCTCTTCCCATTTCTTCGAATTCTTCACCTGGTAAACCACCTTTACACCAGTCTTTTATGAAACTCTTAATACTATATCTTAAAGATACTGGATAATCCTCTCCACATCTTTTCTTTATTTCTTGAACTATTTCACAAGCAAAACGTAATCTATTTTCTAAGCTTCCACCATATTCGTCAGTTCTATTATTAAAGAATGAAATTGCAAACTGATCAAGTAAATATCCTTCATGAACAGCATGTATTTCTATACCATCAAAACCTGCTTTTTTAGCTATTTCTGCTGATTCTCCAAACTTTCTAACATATTCCTTTACTTCTTCAGTTGTAAGTTCACGGCATACTACATCTTTTAAAAATCTATGTGGAATTGCAGATGGTCCAACTGCTGTTTTTCCAACAATTGAAGGAATACTTACACGTCCAAATCCAGCTGATAACTGCAAAAATATTTTTGATCCATAAGCATGAACACGTTCAGTCATACTCTTTCCTGTTGTTATAAAGTTAAGAGGATTTAAAGTTGGACATGGCATAGATGGTAATGCACATTTTTCAATGTCATTTTCAACCATAGTAACACCTGTCATTATTAAACCTGTACCACCTTTAGCACGTTCAACATAAAACTCTTCACCTTTTTCATTAAAGCTTCCATCAGCATTACATAATCCACCTGGTCCCATTGGTGCTAAAACAAATCTATTTTTTATTTCTAAACCACCTATTTTTATTGGTTCAAATAAAACTTTGTGTTTTTCTTTTATCATAAGACATCCCTCTTTCTCTAAAATAATTTTATAGTTGGTAATACCTACCTCTAAAAATCATTATAGAGCATAAAGGAACTTTAACTTCAATAGTTATTGTGACAAATTTATCAAATATTTATTTTATAGGTATCCATATTTCTATATATGTGCGTAATTTAGCTGGTTTCTCAACATCCACAAGAAGAATTTTTCCAACTGTATCTCCTATGATTTCAAATCCTCTAGACTTAGCATACTCTTCTGCTCTTTTAAAAGTTACTTCAGGATTTTTTGTTAATTCATCATCAACAATTTGAATTGTATGAAGACATGAAGTAGCTTTTAAACTTTTTTTATGCAAATCCAAAGAAATATTAAACTTTTCTATATGATTATCTAAAATCATATATCCAAAATTGCATGTATTATTATCTCTATGCTTAATCACACCTAGCTGAACTATGGGCATTGCTTTAACACACTGTTGAACTATCTTTTGAGCTTGTCTATTTCTAGATATCCACCCGCATTCATCATCATACAACATTAATATTTCTGGAGATTTAACAAATTCATATTTATCAAGAAGTTCATTAATAAGACGTATGCTTTTCAAATTTTCTTCTATTGAATCTGCAAGTTCTTTATAATACCTACTTTTTTCTTCAGCTTTTCTTTTATATTCTTCAATTCTATTCTTAGTAGATAAATAGCTGCTCTCTTCCCCACTAAACTGCTTAACAATAGCCTTCATAGGCATTTCCATATTTTTATACTTTGTATACGATAACAAGCGAAATACATCAACTACATTATAATATCTCCATCCATTTTTCTCTTTATTTGCCTTAATTAAATTTTCTTTTTCAAAAAAATGAATTGCACTTGTTGTTATTCCTAATATATTTGATAAATCTTTAACACTATATTTCATTTCCATCCTCCAAAACCTAAAGTCTCTTTAGCCTTTATTTGAAATTAATATATATGTTTTATGAATTAACTAAATACATTCTTTACTTTTTGTATTTAAAATTCTGAATATTTTCCAAACATTCTATATCATTTAAAAAATAGCATATTTCTTAAACTATTTCTAGTCTTCACCATTTTTTATCTTTGTTATTGTAGATTTTGTAATCTAAAATAGCCTTAATTAAGTTTAAAATTAACTTAGTTAAAGCTATTTAAATAATTTATTTAATTTCAAAACGATCTGCATTCATTATCTTATTCCATGCAAATATGAAATCCTGTATAAATTTTTCTTTATTATCATCACATGCATATACTTCTGCAATGGCACGAAGCTGAGAATTTGAACCAAAAATAAGTTGAATGAAAATTAACATATATATTGATGATTCCTATATCTTCTTTTGTCATGCCCTCAATATTGCAAAGTGTGCCTACAATATCTACCGCCCTCATCTTTGTTTTCTTACCTTCATTAATATGTAATGTATTATAAATTCTTAAAGAATAAAAAAGCACTCCATCCAATTAAAGACATAAAAAATAACAAGTTCCCTATAATATATAGTTGAACTTGTTATTTTCATAGTTTATTTAAATGTGTTTAACTAAAGAGCAAATTTATTAGTTCTTAAAATGTGGCTTATCTAAGCATCCATCCTGAAATTACCATCATTTGAACTTCTGATGTTCCTTCATAGATTTCTGTTATCTTAGCATCACGCATCATTCTTTCAATTGGATAATCACTTGAATATCCATAGCCACCAAATAATTGCAGGCAACGATTTGTTACATTAGTAGCATTTCTAGAAGCAACCAATTTTGCCATAGCAGCTAAATGTGTATATTTTACATGATCATCTTTTGCACATGCTGCTTGATATACTAAAAGTTTTGCAGCTTCTGTACTTGCACGCATTTGTGCAAGTTCAAATTGAGTATTTTGGAATTGTGAAATTGATTTTCCAAATTGAACACGCTCTTTAACATATTTTACTGTTTCTTCTATTGCACCTTCTGCAATACCAAGAGCTTGTGCTGCAATACCAATACGTCCTCCATCAAGAGTCGCCATTGCAATTCCGAATCCTTTACCTTCTTCTCCTAAAAGATTTTCCTTTGGAACTATGCAGTTATCAAAGAATAATTCACATGTAGAAGATGCACGAATTCCCATCTTTAATTCATGAGTTCCAACAGAAAAACCTGGGAAATCTTTTTCAACGATAAATGCTGAAATACCCTTTGTTCCCTTGCTCTTATCTGTCATAGCAAAAACAATATATATATCTGCATATCCTGCATTTGTAATGAAAATCTTGCTTCCATTTAATACATAATGGTCTCCTTCAAGTACTGCTGTTGTCTTTTGCATAGAGGCATCAGTTCCAGCAACAGGTTCTGTTAATCCAAATGCACCTAATTTTTCACCTGAAGCAAGTGGTTTTAAATATTTTACTTTTTGCTCTTCTGTACCAAAAGTATGAATTGGAGTTGCGCAAAGACTTGTATGTGCTGAAACAATAACACCTGTTGTCGCGCAACATTTAGATAATTCTTCTACACATTGTATATAACTTAATGTGTCCATTCCAGCTCCGCCGTATTCTTCAGAAAATGGAATTCCAAGTAAGCCCATTTCAGCCATTTTTGCTACATTCTCTTCTGGAAAACGCATGCTTTCATCAATTTCTTTTGCGATTGGTTTTACCTCATTTTCTGCAAACTCGCGATACATTTCTTGTAATTGTTCATGGGTTTCATCTTGTCTAAAATTCATATTAATCTCCTGCCTTCCTTTTTTCCTTTTTATAATTTGTTGGATATCAATTGTTTTTTCTTAATTCCTTTTCTTGTTTTGTGGAACATCTTTTCCTTTTTACTTTTTGTAGGATACGCTTATTTTTCTTTTTTTTACTTTTATGAGATATTTATATATATAAACTTTTTTATTATGAACTTAAACCTTCTATTTGGCTACATACTTTACCTGGATTCATAATGGAATTTGGATCAAAGACTTTTTTAATGCCTTTCATTAATTCCATATTTACTTCTCCAATGCTATCTCTTAAATAGCTAACCTTTCCACTACCAATTCCATGTTCTCCTGAAACAAGGCCTCCACATTTTATTGCTTCCTCGTAAATAATCTTAAAGAATTTATCAACTCTTGTTTTAAACTCTCCTTCTTCTAAATCATTACTGCATTGGTATATGTGAAGATTTCCATCTCCTGCATGTCCAAAGCTTTTAATAGTTATTCCACACTCTTCACCAGTTTTATTTACAAATGCAAGATAAGAAGCAATTTTATTTACTGGAACTACAACATCACATTCATCTAATAATTTTGTTTCTGCCATAATAGCTTCAAGGAAACTAGAACGTGCAGCCCACGCATCCTTAATTTTTGCTGGTGTATCAGCTACAAGCACATCAATTGCTCCTGATTCTAATACTATTTCACTAGCTTGTTCTATAAGATTATTTAACTCATCTTCATTACCGGCATCAACAGTTACAAGTAAATAAGCATTTGCAGTTACTCCATCAATTACTTGTGGGAATACGCTTTTTCCAATATATCTTTCACTAGATAAAACGATTTCTCTTTCCATAAATTCTATAGCTTGCGGATTCATGTGTTCCATTTTAAATTTAGGAACAGTAGCAATACAATCATCTAAATTTTCAAAAGGTATAATTAAACTTGCAACTACCTTTGGTGCTGGCATGATTTTAAGTGTAAGTTCAGTAATAACTCCAAGAGTACCTTCTGAACCAATCATTAAATTCAAAAGACTATAACCTGAACTTGTTTTCGATACTGTAGCTCCAAAGTCTGTTACTTCACCGGTTGGAAGTACAACCTTCATGGCACGTACATAATCACGTGTTGCACCGTATTTTACAGCTCTCATTCCCCCAGCATTAGTTGCAACATTTCCACCTAGGCAAGCGAATTTTTCACCTGGGTCTGGAGCATATAATAATCCTTTTTTTAAACAATCCTCTGCAAGATCGTTTAATAAAACACCAGCCTCTACACGTACAATAAAATTCTCTAAGTCATAAGAAAGTATTTTATTCATCTTTGTAATATCAATTAAAACTCCTCCGAGTAATGGAACTGCTCCACCTACAAGCCCAGTTCCTGCCCCTCTTGGAGTTACTGGTATTTTATTTTCATTACATATTTTTACTACCTTTGAAACTTCTTCAGTAGAATGTGCCATAAATACAACTTGTGGAGCTGCTTTTCCATAGATAGGCATTTCATCGTGACTATAATCTTCATTTATATCTTCACCTGTTAAAATATGCCCTGGAGCTGCCTCCTGTAATTTCATGATTAATTCTTCTGTTAATTGATTATACTCAGCCATAATAATCATTTCCTTTCTAATTTATTTAGTGCCAAATTTAAATTATTTCCTAAAATTTTACCTGAGATCTTTCATCCCTTATATTTTTATACTACTTATTTCTTATCTTTTATCTCTAAATACTACTTATATCTTACTTATTATCTCTTAACTAAATAAACGTGTACCTATAAAACATAGGATTCCACTAATAGTTATATAGCATATATAATATTTAAATACACTTCTTAAAATTTTACTTTCCGAACCAGATTTGCCTATTGCACTTGCGCCAATTGCAATACTTTGAGGACAAATCATCTTTCCTATACCTGCTCCAAGTGTATTGGCTGCACCCATCCATGCTGCTGAAAGTCCGAGTTTTTGTGCTGTTTGTACTTGTAATCCTCCAAATAAAACACTTGTAGATGTACCTGAGCCTGTGACAAAGCCTCCAATAGATCCTATTAATGGTGAAATTAATGGATATGCTCCTCCTGTAACTACAACTAAAAAACTTGCAATATCTGAAATCATTCCACTATAGCTCATTACTTTTGCGGTTGACATAACTGCACAAATTGTTACAATCGTTTTCCAGTTTGCTTTTAATGTACCTTTTAATACCTCAAACATCATTGGCACTTTTGCACCTTGTGTAAACCCTCCAATAATGGCCGCAATAAAGATAATTACACCCGGTGTATTAATCCAACTAAAGGTTAAAGTGTTTCCTCCTTTACCTGCATATACAATTACACTAGTTTTAAATCCTGCAATTGCATCATAAATTGGTGGGCATAATGTTGAAGTAAACATTAACATTAAAAATATTAGAATAAATGGGCACCAAGCTTTTACTGCATTACTAAATGATAAAGTTGTTTCTTCTTGTTTTTCATTAACTTGAATACAATATTCTTCTTGAGGATTTTTATTAAATATTTTTGCTGAAGCAACTGTACATATCATGCAACAAATAGATCCTACTATATTTGGTAATTCTGGTCCAAGTACTGTTGCTGTAATATAAGCAGGTATTGTAAATGATAATGAAGCAACCAAGGTAACAACAAATACCCCTTTAAGTGCCTTTATTCCCTCACCTACAATGCATACCATAATAAATGGACTTATAAAAAGGATAAACGCTTCAATTATCGCTGTGTTTGCTGCTAGTGAGTTAGCTCCAACTTTCGTTATTTCAGAAAGTGTTACTAAAGGTATTCCAACTGATCCAAAAGCAGTTGGCGCTGTATTGGCAACTAAACATGCTAGAACTGCTGAAATTGGATTTAATCCAAGACCAGCGAGCATTGATGCTGGAATAGCAACTGCTGTACCGAATCCCGCCATTCCTTCCATGAAAATACCAAAGCCCCATCCAATAATTAATATTAATACTCTTTTATCTCTAGAAACTCCAGCTAACATTTTTTTAATGGAATCCATTGCGCCTGTACGTAGAACCAAATTATACGTAAACAAAGCTGCAACAATAACTAGACAAATTGGCCACAATGCGTTTAGTATTCCTTCTAATACTCCTGTCATAGTATAAATGACATTCAAATTCCAGAAGAAAATAGCTAAAATCATTGTAAGAACAAGTGTAATTAAACAGGCTTTAAAACCTGGCATTTTTAATCCGCTAAGTGCAATTATAAGCCAAATAATTGGTGCTATGGCCATTAAGAATTTTAAAAACAGCATTTCATATCCTCCTTATTTAATTCTTAAGTGGTATAATCTTTCACAAATTGGTATCACCATGGTATTATAATTATCCATCTCTCCACTTGCTAATTAATACTGTTTTAAAAATATACGAATATAATTATTTTTTATATGCTACGTTTATTATTAATTTATTTTTAATAATTCTCTAAGTGTACAAGTGTAAAATTTTATATTTAATTTCATATTCTTGTGAATTGAGATTTATTTTTAAGTTATTGCAATAGCTTTTAGTGAAATAACCCTTTATCTTAGAAAAAATTTTACTGTGCTTTTGCTTTTTTCATTTCTTCAATCATAACTGGAAGAATTTCTGCAACATTACCAACAATACTCAAGTTAGAAACTTCAAATATTGGAGCCTCTTCATCTTTATTAATTGCAACGATATAACCTGAACCTGTCATTCCAGATGTATGTTGTGTTGCTCCAGAAATACCACATGCAATATATAGTTTTGGTGCTACAATTTTTCCTGATTGTCCAACTTGATGTGCACGAGAAATCCATCCTTCCTCAATTGCGGGTCTTGTTGCACCAACTACACCACCAAGTACACGTGCTAATTCTTCAACAAGTTTAAAATTTTCTGCATTTCCCATTCCACGTCCACCAGAAACAATAACTTCAGCTTCTTCTAAATTAACAGATTCAGAAATTTCTTTTACTACATCAACAATTTTTGTCTTAATAACATTAGATGAAATTTCAAACTTCTTTTCTGTAACACTTGCATTTGAAGCAGATTCTGGCTTTGGAAAGCTTCCATTTCTAACTGTAACTATAGCAGTGCCTTCTACTTCAATATGTTCCAAAATTGTGCCGCCATAAGCTGGTCTGGTATATATAACTTTATCATGGCTTTTACTAATTCCTGTTACATCACTTACACAGCCTAAACTCATTCGTCCAGCAATACGTGGTGCAATGTTTTTAGCGAGTGCTGTATTAGCTAATAGAATAATATCTGGATTTTGTTCCTTAACAGTTTCTGCTAATACTTCTGTCAAAGTATCACAGTCATCCGCATTATCTGCAAAAATAACTGGAATTCCAAACTCTGCTACTGTATCTGCTAAAGCCCTGTTACCTACTACAAGAGCTGTTCCTTCTGCCTCTAATGCTTTTACTGCACTAATAAGTTCTAGGCTTCCTCCCAATACTTTTTCTCCATCTGTTTCAATAAACAATAATGCTTTCATACTTTCCTTTTCCCCCTTAATTTAGATTGCCTTATCCTTTTTCATTTGTTCCATAACAGCACTTACTGCAAGCACAGCATCTTTCTCTTTAATCTTGATACCAGCTTCTTTCTTAGAAGGTTCAACATATTTAATGCAACATACTTTTGCTTGTTTTACCTCTCCAATTTCTGCTGCTGAGTAAGTTGGAATTACTGCCTTACGACTTGCCATCTTAGTTTTAATCGTAGGGTAACGTGGATCATAATTTGGTTTACTTACTGTTACTACTGCTGGTGATTTTAAAGAAACTAAATTATATCCTTCATCAGTTTCTTGATGAACTTCCAAATCATTATCTTTTAGACCTATTTCAATTGCACTACTTACAAAACCCATTTTAAGCTTTTCAGCAAGCATTGCTCCAACTTCACCAGTAATTTCATCTGTAGATTCCTTTCCACAAAGAATTAAATCAAATTTTTTACCCTTGTCCTTTTCAATTTTATTAATAGCATCTGCCAAAACATGAGCTGTTCCAAGGGAGTCTAAATCTGCATATAAATCATCTTTTACAAAAAATGCTTCTTTAGCTCCTACAGAAAGACAATTTTTCAAGGTGTTTAAAGAATCTTCTGCTCCAACTGTTAATACACTTACTTTCCCTCCATGTGCTTCAGTCAAGCGGACTCCTAGCTCTAATGCATATGTATCAAATGCATTTGCTACCAAACTCACTCCACTTAACTTGGGTTTTTTAGCTTCCTTATCCAAATGAATTTCAACAGAGTCATCTGGAACTTGTTTTACACATAACATAATTTCCATGTTTTTTCTCCCCTTTACCATTTACATTAATTTAATGATATTAACAAGTTTATTAATATTCTTTTCCTAGATTTAATATATTCCTATAATCAAAGATAATTTTCCTCCTATAAATTCATACGTACTTGTCATACCAATCATAAATAGGTAGGACCAATTTATAATTTCATTATATCTCCTCAAATACTGCTTGTAAACAATTGTTAATAATTTAACAGTAAATGTTTACATTGGTAATTTTCTCTATTATAAAAAGTTATATATATATAAGTCCTTAAATCAATTTTTACATCATTGATTTAAAGTAATTTTTTCCTTAATACCCTTATTTTTATATTTATTGTTAAATTAATAACATAATCATATCAAAAAAATATTTAGATTATTAAGATGACATAACTTGCATTAATAATCTAAATTTAAGAATGCTAAAATAAGCCCTGTAAGTTACTTAAGTATGGCAAATTACAGGGCTTTAAAATTTCATATATCTGAAATAGATTTTTTATTTATTTTTCAACTATAAGATTATTAGCTTTTGCCGTTTCAATTATACTATAAAGAAGCGCACTGGCTTTTGCACATTTAAGTGTATTTAAAAATAGCCAATTTTTACGTCCAATAACAAAAGGTTTTATTGCTAGCCATTACAACCACCTACCTTGTGATATCTGTAATTCTAGCAAATATTAATTAGCATATATAGGCAGTAATTCTTTCCAATATATTTGTACTTCTCCTTGATATGTTGAAAAAAATCTGTGCCAGCACATATCTTTTGTATCACCAGATACTGGTGAAAAAGATTCTATATAATATTTAATCATCTCCACATTTCTATTGCTAAATAGACTATTTTTTGTAATTCTCCTATCAGCCCCTTAACTTCATACCTTGAAATATTATCAATTATTTTCTTTCCTTTATCGTTATTACATAACCTTTTAAAATTGTCTTGCAAATATATAATCTCATCAGCATTTAAATTGTTAATACATTCTGCTTCATAACAGTTTACTAATACTTCTTTAACATCATATTCTGTTAAATCTGACTGTGGAATAATACTCTTATATTTATATTGAATGTATAATATTAAATCACATATATCTTTCGGCTTTATTCTGCTCTTAACTAAACATCTATTCTTCTTATTTGTACTTTCTTTACTATACTTTATCTCATATACATAAGTAACTTCTCGATTTAACATGTCCATTTTATCAATTCCTCCAAATTTCTATGTTTAAAATATACTCCAACAATACGGACATCTAATGTCCATCTTGAGTAAAAATTTATACAAATGGAGGAGCTTTAATAACAAATGTATTGGATTCTATTAAAGGGAATATATTTATTTTTCATTGTCACTTCTGCTATACACTTTCATTTTCTCAAAATAAATAATTGCACCAATTTGTCTTAAAAAATCTATTCCAATTATTCCATCAATATTAAACCCATAATCCATAATTCCTATTTCCACATTAACATCTCTACTATGTAAATCATTAAGCCTAATTTCATCAATAGTTTTCTTATACACAAATTCACTTCCACCTACACCATGTATAGTTTCAATGGAATCATTCATATCTATAGTTATATCAATTTCTTCTACCCTACAAAATGGTAATCCGTATCTAAATTTTAAATCAACCATTTATCCTTACTTCTATCCAAGCTCTTTCCTCTATATCTAAAGTCTCGTGAGTTGTATTATAAACATAATATTCCTTTTGTTTATCAGCTTTATGATAATTTGCATAATCCTTTAATGCGTCATTACCCTTATCATAACTTTTTAGAACAACTAAATCAGTTACAATTCTTTTGCCACCCTCTGAATAAGCAGAAATAGCTTGAAATAATATCCACTTGTTTTTGTATACTTCTCTTGCCTCACTATACTTCATTGTTAATCACTCCTATTCGCAATACTATCTTAATTATATTCTATTCATTAAATCTAAACATCATATTACAAATATTTTCTCACAAATTCCTTTTTGCCAAAAGATGCACACTCCCACTAAAAAAATGCACCCACCTTACTAAAATACATAAGATGGGTACATTTTTTCAATTATATTTCCAATTTTTATCTTCAGCTCTTACTTTTCAAGTACTTGATTTTTTCCAAAGAAACACGAAAAGCCCCTAAAATCAAAGGCTTTCTATTGTATCAATATTATAGTTCTTATATGGTGGAGGCGAAGCGTGACTCTTAAAATCTACCATAAAATCAACTTATTCTTGATAATTACCTACTTAAATTCAACTCATCTTTATTAATTTTTATACCACAATCATCTAAAAAATTCTTAATGCACTTAATACTTATCCCTTCGTTTCTATACAATAAATCGTTACTCTTGGGCTCTATTTCGCCACCTTTACTATGAATTCCAATAACCTTCCATTCCGAATTAAAAATTGGAGCACCACTCGATCCTGGTAACGTACTCGTTACATACTGTAAAATTTCATCATCTGCATATTTTAAACTATTATATCCTATGCATATCTGCTTAGGCATACCATCTGCATGTTGAATTATTGGAATACAATCATTTTCTTTAGGATCTCCTATCTCAAATTTAGGTAAATCCAAAAAGTATTCACTATTTTCTGTTTTTAATATTTTAGTAATTGCAATATCATATTGTTCAGAAATATAAGTATTTTTATGGTCTAAGTTGCACTTAAACTTTTTAGAGCTTGCAGACTCTTCATAATCAAACAACGCTGAAGAATTTATTACACTCTCTGGATATGGAATAACATGTTTATTAGTAATAATATATTCATCATTAATTAAAAAACCTGTGGCTTTATATTGTGGTTCATCCTCACAATTAATTTCTAGTAAACAAACTCTTTTCTTCATTTGTAAACCCATTTCAATAAAATTTATAGAATGAAATTTGTAACTTCTATTTACTATTTCTCTATATTCTCCTATTGTATATTTTTTACCTTTTTCATCACTTGCTTTCCAATCTGTAATTGAATTTTTTAAAAATAAATCTTCTGTATATAGGTTAAAATTTATATTTTTCTTCATACACGCAGATAATAATTTATCTATTGTATTTTTTCTTTTACAATCTGAACATAATTCTCTCGCTAGCTCGCTTATAGTACTATGAGGGAATAGTTCATAATTTCCACATACTTCATTTGCTATATCTTTTAGTTCACTTAAACTAAATTTATTTATACATTCATTTGTTAAATCTGAAATATTTACATCTTTCATATTATCTTCAGCTCCATTTATTAAATTAAAATGTAGATTATAATAAAAAATTATTTTCTCATTCAAAATATCTTTTTCAAAATAAATTTCTTGTGTAGTGTCTTTTAATCTTTTTAAATAATAATTATCTGTACATAGTTTATTAATAACCTCTGTCATTATTTTTAATATTTTAACATTATTTATTATCTTGGTACTATCCAAATAATCGTTTAATATATATTTTCTAAACTTATTTAATAGTCTACTTTTTTCTAATATATATAAAGCATCATATGATATACTATTTATCTTATTAATGTTTAATCCTATTGAATTAAATAAATTTATAACGTTATATTGCAAATTTCTGTTTAAATCATATAAAATTATTTTCTTCTTAGTTTCAGGATATATTAATAAACATTCATTAGATACTGCATTTGCTATGTAATATTCTCTATTACTCTCCATTATAAATTTTTCTTTAGCCTCATTGCTATAAGGTGAAGTAATTATATTATGAGCTATTGTTGCTCTTGATATATCATTTTTTAAAATATCTTCGTTTACTTTACTAGCAATTATTCTATTATTCTTGAAATATGCTTGTATATTTTTTGCTAAAACTTTTGTTACATTACCACCAATACGCATAAAAGGTTTTGCAATATTGTCTAATTGTTCTGCTACTAAATATGTTTGTGGAATTTGATAATCCAACAATTGTAAATTTCCTGGAAGAGTTATATAATGTTCCTTTTCATAAAGCCTTTGATTGAAATATTCAGAAAATACATTAGTAACTTTATCAAGATTCCTTGTAGATAACTTAATTGACCCTAAACATTTTTCTTCCTTTAAGTCGAATAATATTCTAGCACGATTAAAAAGTTCGATTGATAATTTACTTTGCCATAAATTTGCACCTGTTATATATATGGGATTTCCTATAAAAAAGCATAATTTTAATAGATACTCAAGCTCATTAATGTTATAATTATATTTCACTTGTATAAACGGATCAGTAAATGGAAAAAATATAGAATTATCAAAAGTATTTTCTATCATTTTTAATTATTTAACCATTTTAAAATTAGTTCTTTGTTCTCTTGAACAAATTTAGTAGGACAAGATTGCTCACATCTATTACATCCTTTATAATTTTCATCTATTATTGTACACATACTCTTTCCACTTCTTGATGACTTAACATTCATATATTCATTACACATATCCGCGCAACTTCTTGCAACATTATATCCTCTAATTATACTATCAATATTAGGTATTCCCCCACTATGCTCTTCTGGAGTAATTGAATTAATAATTTTAAAGTTAGCTCCTTTTATTATACTTAAATAGAAACCTACAGCATTAGATATATCATCATCACTATTAAATAAATTTCTAAATAATGGCCCTAATGGCATTATTGGTACATCTGTCTTATTAGTTATATCTATAAATTTATCTATATTTTTAATATCACAATGACCTATCCCTTCTGTAAATACATTTATTCCTTCATTTTTAAATATTTTAAGTATATTTCTATATTCCATCAATTCATCACAATGAACCTCATCTAATGCTTCATCGATTATTGCTGCTCTAAATGCAGAGCCTAGCGATATATTCACTTTATATTGCTTACATATTCTAATTACATCATCAAGTACATCCCAATATATACTCCTATCTCTGTTTTTCTTTATCATATCTTTAATTATTATTGTTGCACTTCGAGATGAAAAAGGAATCCTTCTACTAGTTATTGCCTTTAAAATACGTTCTTTGGTAGGAGTAAGATGAATAACAAACCATGATACCCCACTAAACGCTGCTCTTTCCATTTCATATATCAATCTTTTATTATCTATCTCATTTGTTTCATTTATGCAATAGTAATGTGGTATTATACCGACAGGACATCCAATTTTTTCCTCTATATATTCGTACAAATAACCATTAGCATTAGTTAAACTTAAATCCATCATCAAATCCGGTAAATTATCCAACTCTAGAATTTTATTTATCTTTTGTTTTTCAATATCCATATATTCTTTTATATCAGAAGATACACCCACATTTACATTTACTGCTATAGGCCTATCTTGCCCTATTAATGTATTCTTATTTTTACCTTTAAACTCTACATCTCTCATTAGATATCTCCTAATATTTTATCTTTATCTTTTCTTTTAAATAAATAATATCATTTTCAATTGAAATACAATTAATTTTACATAAATCATCAAGAATATTGCTATATTGGATTGAACTTAAAATTTGATTGTTACTTTTTTTCCTCATTATATTTACTTCTTTATAACATTCTTCACTTGTAAATCCGCTTCTGTTCTTACACTTACGATGTATAACTCTAAGTACAAATGCTTGATCAACTGATATATCAATTTTCATTTTTTGAGTTAAATAACAAATAACCCCCAATAAACCCATTACCTTTTTTGTAATATCTTTATTACTTATTGCAGTAGTAAAAGAAATTGAAACAGGAATAATTGTATTTAAAAAATCTTCAATATTTAATATAATATTTCCCGGTTTCCTTGAGCTCCCACCTTTTAATACGTTATTCTCCAAAGTAATATATTGATAATTTTGATCTTCAATTTCGTCTATAATTGGTGGTATTATTATAATAAAATCTTTTTCGATTAACGTTTCCAAAAACCCCTTTAAATCTAGTGATTCAACGTTATAAATACTTAAATCTTCTTCTATCTCTTTTAACTTCTCTAACTTTTCCTCATTTAATACTTTCATATGCCCCTCCATTTTTCTAATTTAACTTATTATAACATAATTTTATTTTAATGTTGCTTATATAAATAGTACCGAACACATCTATAATCACAGCCATCTACAAAATGTATTGTTTATATTGTATCTATAGGTTGTGCTACTTGAATGTTGGCCTCCCCCTTCTGCAAAGAATCAATTAGAACCATTAAACCAGTTCTTTTAGTTTGATTTTTTATTTTTCGAATTCTGCTTTTTCAACTCATCGCTAAAATCTATTTATAACTACGAAAATAATACTTGGTATTTTTTTCTATGAAAATAAACCCACAAAAATCCAAATTATGATTTTCGTGGGTTTTATGGTGGAGGTGAAGCATAACCTTTGAAATCCACCAAATCTTCTTTATACGGAATTTTTATCGCAAATTACTTTTACTACATATTTTAAGCCCCTTTATAAAACATTTTTTAATGATCATTTGTAATCTGCTCATCATCTCTCAAATATTTTTTGACTTAGCATTCTAATTGAACCAATTTGTTTCTCAAACATTAAATCCCAGATATCAAGACATTTTTTAGATACCTCAATTAATTCAGGTTCTAAAGATGTTGAAGTCTCATCATATAATCCTATAATTAACTTTGAAATTTCATCATCTATTCCCCAATACCCTATTAATTTTTCACTCTCATTAATAAGTAAATGATAACTCATTGATAAGATTATATCTTTATAATATACTATAGATTTTGAATTATTTTCAAGATAATGTACAAAAGCACTTACTATTCTATTACTTAGATTTGATTGCATAATCTCTATTAAAAATTCATTATCCCTTTCTAAATTAATCTTGTTTTGATAGAATAAATTTGATATAGGAAAATCTAAATCAAATTCACTTGTTTTAAATTTTAGTATTATCTTTTTACAAATATCGTTATATTCATCTTTATCAAAATAGATAGCTACCATTTCTAATATTGATTTCACCTGCTTTTCTGTAATACTATCTATATTATCTATTTCATGTAAAAACTCATTTTTTACTATAAACATCTCTGCTAAACTATACGAACCGATTTTAATTAATTGTTCATCTGATGATAAAAAACATTTGTTAATTATTTTTAAAACACGCTCTCTATACTTATTGTATAACAAGAAAAACATATTTTTTGAATCATGAAATCCTGCTAAACGATAATCTTGTTCATATAGAGTCAATATTTTTTCAGAAGCCCAATCTCTTTCTATATTATAAGTAGGCCATAACGCTGATAAACTTGCTAACCTTACAGCTGGATTTTCATCTTTAGTTAGTTGGTTAATTGTTTCTTTAAATTGAACA
The DNA here is from genome assembly GCF_023845855.1 of Clostridium sp. ZBS2. NCBI lineage: Bacteria > Bacillati > Bacillota > Clostridia > Eubacteriales > Clostridiaceae > Clostridium > Clostridium sp. ZBS2. Next base: position 156,445 of record NZ_JAMQIF010000019.1, on the reverse strand, counting down.
TACAATCGTTTATCTTCCCAAAGTAATTTGCCAATTGCAAATGCAGCTGAACCTCTTACACAATTCAATGAGTTATCTTGTAACATTTCAAATGTTCGCATTTCCTTATCATCTTTATTAGTAACATTTGGCTTTTCCAACTCAGGGTTTATATGATTTATGGCAATATCTTTTAAAATATCTAATACTTTTTGAGACCACTTTGAATCATTTTTCATTTCAAGTATTCTACATATACTACTAGCTCTCCAAGATTTATTATCACATGGATATCTTTCTATTAACGCTTCCAATAATTCTGTTGATATATCTTTAGGTTCATTATTACTTGCTATTCCACTAAATAATGAATCTATATATTCATCCAAAATTTCTTCTTCACATCCAAGTACTAATTTAATCATTCGTTCAGGTTCTAAGATTACTGTACTACGAAAATCACTTGAGAATTCTTCGATAGAACTTTCAATAAACCCCCCAGGTACATCTTTCCAATTATGATTTTCCCTACGCTCAATTTCTTTGTTAGTTAATAGTTTAATCCAATTCTTATTACTTAATTTCTTTCCACTAATTGGTGATTTTACAAAACCACTGTGTCCAGATGAATTATCATATCTGTTGTATTTACCTTCAAATCTTCTCTTTAATACAGTCAATAATCTTTTTCCTTCTTCAGACATTCGATTGATTTGCAAACATGGTAATAGCTCTGCCTGCAAATCCCCCCAGAAGCTCCAATATACTCTTTCTCCAGTATTATTTTTATTATACTCTACTCTTCGAAAATATCTTTCTTTAGCATCTGGTGAAATATAATGTATTATTTTATTTTCCAACAATAAATAAACTTCATTACTACAACTAACTGAGTGTTTTTTTATTACATCTTTAGCTAATAATAATTTATTATCTCCACTAGTCATGTCAAAGATATTTTTATCAAAATCTTCACATAAATAATTAATTACATAATCACTATACTCTTCTGGTAAATTTAGTAATGCTGATAACATTATTTCATTAAAAATAGCAAATCCCTTTCCCATAAAGTGACTATATATCTCGAAAAATTCTTTAGGATTATTTGAAATAATCCCAGCATTAGCTTTCTTTATAATTTGTACACAAGTACGTTCCAAATTATTTTTATGTCCATATCTATTACACCATTCACTAAAACTAATCGCTTCATATGATTCACGTGGTAAATTAGGTAGCAACATTTTCACTATTTCTTTTCCATTATTCACCCAAATATCAGCTATTTCATATGCTAATTCTTCTTCATATTTATATATGTTTTTTTCTTGGCTTTTTATTTTATATTTTAATAAAAACGTAAAAAATTTAATTGTACGCATTTCACATTTTTTGAACATCTTTTTAAAGTTAAAGTACACATTCGCCATTTCAGGATATTTTTCGTATAATTGCATTCGTAAATCAAACATTTCATCCGTATCATCATTTATATTATTATTAAAACATTTAATCAATTTTTCATCATCGGATTTCGATTTTAAAATATACTTCTTAATGAATACAATGTCTTTAGAATCAAACTTTGGACTAATGCTTTTCAATAAATTAAACACTATATATTTTGTATCTTCATCTTTTATCCACTTATCAAGAATGCCATTATCTCTTAACATACTAATATAATTGCTATGACTCATAACAACATTATTTAATATATATTTACTGTATTCTTTAACTTCACAATTTTTTAAAACAAATATTCTTATTGGCTCATCTATATTTGATACCTGTCCTAATACTTCATAAAACACATGTTTCATGTAATATCTAATACTATCACTTTTTAACATCTGTTCACCAACATTAATAAAATCACGGCTATCCATTTCAACTAGATTCTGTAACAGCATCTGTACTTGATATCTTCTACTAGGTGTCTGCTTTTCCTTATCGCCTATAATATTAACTATATTTTCTCCATCATAAAATTTATCAATCATTGTTTCTGCTAAAAAATAATCTAGTATGCTTTGATGGATAAATGAGATACTCTCACCTTGTACTATTAAAAAACCATTTGATGACAAATAAAACAATGCATTCTCATTAGTTCTTAAAATTCTTTTAGATATACTTATTCTTCCCATCTTATCTAGTAATTGAACTAAATTTTCTTTAACATTAATAACATCATTTTCATTCACTCCAACAGCCATAGAATTACTTTTTAACTGCGTCCACCATTCTAAAATTAAATTGCTTGTAGTTGAACACTCATTGTAGTCCTTATCTGATGATAATTGACTCCAAATATATAAGTTACTTGGTGTCTTTAAAATGCATTTTAACTTATTGGATAATCCTAGGTACTGCTCTCCTACTACTTCTTTTACTGTATTGTCATCAAACTCATCTACAGTTATATTATTCCAAGACATTTTTAAGTTACTTTTTTCATCTGATTTAAGTAATGCTTTTATATTATTATCATTTTCAAGATCATATGTTCTACATACAAAAACTAGGGATATTTTTTTCTTTCTCTCAATATTTATTTTTATTATCTCATTAATAACTTCAGCACAAACCAATAAAGAATCTCTTGAATGTGCTTGAGTCCATCTTAATGCATCCAATTGATCAAGAATAATTACTGCTTGTTCATCTTTTGAAATACTATGTAAACAGTGAGCAGGTGACGCTGGTAATCCTAAATCTTGTCCCCATTTTTCAGCACTTCCCATAGGAATCCTTTTGTCTAGCTTAATCGCAATAACAGGTATGGTATTTTTATTACAATAATTTAATATTGCTTCAGTACAACCGCTTTTACCATTACCTGCTTTTCCATGAATAATCATTGATTCCCCCGAATCAATAATCTTTCTACATGAATCAAATTCTTTACGCTCTATTAATCTATCTTTAATTGGGAGAAAAAACTTTCTAAATTCATCATTAAGTTCGTCTATTCTTGGAGCTATTCTTTTATCTAAAGCAAGATTTTTTAATTCAATATCTTTACTTCTTAATAGTTCACATAAAAAAGTGTTTGTAATTTGTTTACCTAGAATATCTTCATCAATAATTATAGACACAAGGGTATCATAAACTCTGTCTTCATCTCCAATTAATAAATATCGAATTTTATCTAATATAAATTCTTTTAATTGAAAATCTGGTTCCTGTCTGTAAAAAGTTCTTTTTAAATAATCAATACTTTTTATAATATCCTTTTTATCCTCAATATTTAATTCCATTGCTTCAGCATAATCTGTATAAGCTTTTTTTATTTTTTGAGATTTACATATTTGATTATTATAGAAATGTTCATAATCTCCATCAGTATTATTAGCTCTATTTATCAAATCAATGATTAGGGAACATGATAATGGTGAAACCAGCGCAACTTTATTCTTCTCATTTCTATCTAGTTGCATTTTCCAGTTTACAAATATATCATGTGCTTTCATTGAACTAATTGTCCAACTTTCACTACTTCCATTTCTCCCCTTACATTGCTGCCCTTCTCGACTTCCATCTAAGTAATCTATCCATATATCTACTCCTTGTTCATCTTCTCCAAGTGCCTCTAGCGTTACTGAATATATTTTTTCTTCTAGAAGTTTTAGCATTTGATATATAACACATTTTATTTCATATCTGTTTCCACTCTTATCTGCTCTTCCACCCATTTCATATGGCACATGACTCACCTCCATTATTTCGTTATATTAATTATAGTTTATATTAGCGATTTATTGAATTATTTTACAGTAAAAATTATACTTAAATAAATTATAAAATCTAATATTTAAAACTTTATTCTCATAAGTTTCATTATTTTTTCTTCAAAAACTAGAATAACGCACTAAAATCCAAATTGTAAATTTTAATATTTTCGTGGTTTTGATTTTGGTGCTACCCGTGACAATAAAAAACACGACCATCTGTAAGTAGCTATTCAAGCCATATACAAATGGTCGTGGGTTTCATGGTGGAGGCGACCCTCCACCAATCCCCATCTTACTTATCTAATTCTTTTTCTAATGTTTTTATAAACCTAGCTACATATTTAGCTGTATGTTCTTCATCTTTTCCCTCAGGAAACATCTTATTGTTTATTAAAGCTACTATAATATCCTTGATTTGTTCATCTTCCATAAAAAAACTCCTTAATATTAATAAAGCTTTACCAAAATAAGTTCTCATATAATATATTTATACCAATGTTAAATAAATGTTCTAAGATTATTCTTATCAAAAACAAACTCTTACATAAAAAAGTGGCTACGCCACCCTTCAATGAACAATTTAAACATATATTCATAACCTTAGATTTCATCAGCCTTTCAAGCTTCAAAAATTCTATAATTTCCTATACATTAAAAAAATACCACCCTATGTTTCATAAAACACAGGATGGTATCACTAAGCATCACAAAATTATTTAGCTAATATTTCAACTCCAGTTTCAGTTATTAAAACAGTATGTTCCCATTGAGCTGATAATGAATCATCTTCTGTATATATAGTCCATTCGTTTTCTGCATCTACATATACATCATATCCACCAGCATTAACCATTGGTTCTACTGTTAATACCATTCCTGGTACTAAGACCATATCTGTACCCTTTTTACCGATATGAGGTACAAAAGGTTCTTCATGGAATTGATTCCCTACTCCATGACCACCTAAAGCTCTAACAATTGTGTAACCATTCTTATGTGCTACTTCTTGACAAGCAGCTCCAATATCACCTAAGTGACCCCATGGTTTTATTACTTTTATTCCAGCTTCCATACATTCTTTAGCTACTTCAACTAATTTCTTAGCATCTTCACTAACTTCACCTATCATAAACATTCTTGATGCATCTGAATAATATCCATTAAGAATAGTTGATACATCTACATTTACGATATCTCCATCTTTAAGTATTATCTTTTCATCTGGTATACCATGACATACTTCATTGTTGATAGAAGTACATACACTCTTAGGGAATCCTTCAAAGTTTAAAGGTGCAGGTATAGCACCGTGTTCTACTGTATAGTCATAAACTAATTTATCTATATCTAAAGTAGACATTCCTGCCTTTATCTTACTTGCAACTAAATCTAAAACTCCATTGTTAACTTCTGAGCTCTTTTTTATTCCTTCTATGTCTTCTGAACTCTTTATTACTTCTCTTGGTGGAACTATTTCACCTTTTAATCTTAAACTTTCTAACTTTTCATCAAATTCTAAATGGCATCTCTTATATTTTAATCCGCTACCACACCAGCATTTTGCATTTCTATTTGAAAACATAATTTTAAATACACCTCTTTACTAAATTAACTTTTAAAATTCCTATAATTTACTTACTAGATTATGCTACAATCACAACTTCTAAAAATAGCACACTATTATTATATATAAAAAATTTGAAAAGTGATTTTTTAACTATTTATTATTCTTTATTCAGTATAACTAAATTATACTATTTAATCAAATTATTATATTATTTAGGTTAGCAAAACAAATTTATATTTTAAACATGTGTTTATATATGAAATAGGTAAAGTNNCTAAAATGGGACTATACTCATTTTAGCATTCCTAAGTTCAATTACTCCGTCCAACTTTGCTTATTCATAGATAAACACTTTACTTAAAGTTAACCTCTTGCTCTATCACATTTAAGCTTTTTACCTTTAATTGTAGCTGTCTTTAGTCCATTTATTACAGTCTTACCTTTTCCATTTAATATATCTACGTATGAAGCTAAATCTTGAACATCTATTATTCCAATGTCTTCACCAGTTACTCCTGGTATTTTAGTTACAGCTCCAACTATATCCCCTGCACGAATTTTCTTTTTCTTACCACCATTTAGATATATCTTCATTATATCTTTATTTACAGCATTACTCTTTTCCTTCTTCTTCTTTGGTTTACTTTTTAATACTTCCATTGCTTTTTCTGTGCTTTTAATTATTTCTTCTTTGCTTGGAATATTTTTAACCTCTAGTTTAAAGCCTATGTATTCTTCAATTTCATTTAAATATCTATCTCCAGAATCTTTACAGAAAGTTAATGCTACTCCTTTAGCCCCTGCACGTCCTGTTCTTCCTATTCTATGTACATATGCTTCTTTTTCAACTGGAATATCATAGTTTATAACATGTGTAATTCCCTCTATATCTATACCTCTTGAAGCTATATCTGTTGCTACTAAAATTCTAAAGTCACCTCTTCTAAATTGCTCCATAGTATCAAGTCTGTCTTTTTGCATCATTCCACCATGTATCTTATTAGTTGAATAACCCTTTTTATTTAAATATTCATGTACTGTATCAACATTTTCTTTTGTTCTACAAAATACAACTGAAGTTTCTGGCATTTCAGATATAAGTATATTATTTAATAAATCTAGTTTTTCGTTATATCCTACATGATAAGCATAGTGACTTACATTATCGCTTGTTAAATTTTGAGATTTAATTGCTATATCAATTGGTCTATTCATATGTTTGTCACATAAGTTTTTTATTTCATCAGGTATAGTTGCAGAAAATAATAATGTTACTCTTTTCTTTGGTATTCTTCTTATTATAGCTTCTACTTGTTTTATGAATCCCATATTAAGCATTTCATCTGCTTCATCTATAACAAAATAATTTATCTTTGACACATCAAGGCTTCCTCTATCTATATGATCTAATACTCTACCTGGAGTACCAACAACTATATGTGTTTTTTGCTTTAATTTTCTTTCTTGATCCATTATTGATTGCTTTCCAAAAATAGGTACACAATTAATTCTTTTATATCTTCCTATATTAGATATATCTTCACTAATTTGAACTGCTAATTCTCTTGTTGGTGCTAATACTAACACTTGAGGTTTATTTTCATCCCAGTCTATTTTTTCACATAATGGAATACCAAAAGACGCTGTCTTTCCACTTCCTGTTTGAGATTTTACAACTAAATCCTTATTTCTAAGTATTTCTGGTATTGCTTTCTCTTGAACCTCTGATGGAGTCTTATATCCTAAATTATCTATTGCTTTTAATAATTCACCACTTAACTCAAATTTATTAAATTCTTTGCTCATCCTTTAATTGTCTCCTTTATTTATCTTAATTAAACATATTTTTCTTTTGCACTATGTTTATTTTATCCCATAATTAATATAGTATTTTCAATACAAAATAATTTATTATAATCATCTTATTATGAAATAAACTATTTTTTAATTGCTTATTATAATTTTATATTAGACATAAGGTAAAATAGGACTATACTTAATTGTTAGTCTTCTTAAGTTCAATTGCTTTATCCAATTTGCTTATACATATATTAGTAATCTTTTTAAATACAGCCTAAAATTTATCTAACTCTATGATTATATACTACAAATACAAGTTTAACTAGAAAAATACATATATTAAGTATATAATTAAGCATACTAATATTTAAAAACAAAGGAGAATTTTTATAATATGACAAAATCATTAAACGATTTAAATTTAAGTTCAGATATAATAAGTGCATTAGAAAAGCAAAATATAACTGCTCCAACTGAAATTCAAAGTTTAGTTATAAATGAAGCTTTAGAAAATAAAGACATAATGGGAGAATCATTTACTGGAAGTGGTAAAACTTTAGCTTATCTTCTTCCTATATTTGAAAGAATAAATACTGAAACTAAAGATATTCAAGCAATAATTTTAGCACCAACTCATGAATTAGTTATGCAAATAGAGGCGCAAATTAAGTTGCTTTCAGATAACTCTGGAATAAACGTTAAATCACTTGGAATAATCGGTGATGTTAATATAAATAATCAAATTAAAAAGCTTAAAGAAGTTAAGCCTCATATAATAGTTGGATCAACTGGTAGAGTTCTTGATCTTATAAGAAAGAAAAAGATCACTGCTCATACTATAAAAACTATTGTTATTGATGAAGTTGACAATTTATTGGATCCAAAGAGAGCTCAAATTGTTAAAGACATAATTAAAACAACTATGAGAGATAGACAATTAATGGCCTTTTCTGCTTCTATTACTCCTGAAATAGTTGATTCATTAAAGGAATTAATGAAAGATCCTTTAATAGTTAAATCACAAGGTAAATCTTCAATTAACCCTAACATTTCACATGTGTATGTAAAATGTGATAGAAGAGATAAATTTGAAGTACTTAGAAAAATAATATCAGCTGAAGATCCAAAAAGAGCATTAATATTTGTTAATGATAATAAAGATATTGAATTAACATCTTTAAAACTTAATTATCATAATAGAGAATGTTTTGCTATGAGTGGAAGTATTTCTAAAGAAGAAAGAAAAAATGCTATTGATAGCTTTAAAACAGGTAAAATCAAAATATTAGTTTCTTCAGATGTATCTGCTAGAGGTCTTGATATTACTGATATTACTCATGTATTTAATTTAGATCTTCCATTAAAACTTGATGAGTACTTACATAGATCTGGTAGAACTGCTAGAGGTAATGCAAAAGGTACTTCTATCTGTATAGTTACTGATAAACAAATGAACATAATAAAAAAATATGAAAAAGCATTTAATGTAGAATTCCAAGAAAAAATTATTTCTAATGGAGTACTTAAAAATAAAGATAAGTAATTTATTTCTTTCATTAATTAGACTAGACTTTTAAATATAATTTATTATAAATTAAAAAGATTACTTAATACAAACCCATTAATTAAGTAATCTTTTTAATCATATTTAAATTATCTCCTATTTTTATACCAAATTATTTTATTAGTATAAAACCATACATCACCATCTTCGTATACATTTTCTTTAAGTGCTGGCACATCTTTTTCTTCAAACTCATTTAATATATTTAGATTTTTTACTGATAATTCTTCTTTTCCAAAGTATGTGACTTTTCCTGCATACACCACTCCGTCTACTGTTTTAAAAATTATATCATTCATTAATTTACCTCCCCTTTATCCCTAATAATATACTTCTATAGCAAAACTTAATATCCCTTTAAATAGAATTAAATATCCTGCAAAAAAGTTTATCAATATCCATTTTGCTTAAATTAATATCTTATTTACACAAATTTATTATTAATATATAATTTACCACATAGCAAAAAATACATAACTTAAAGGGGGACTTGATTCATATGAATAATAAAAAGTTATCATTAAACTTTTTAGCGTTTTTTACAATAGTAGTTTGGGGTACTACTTTTGTATCTACTAAAGTATTACTTAGTAATTTCACTCCAGCAGAAATAATGTTTCTTAGATTTTTAATAGCATATATTATGCTTTTACTAATTCATCCCAAATTTCATAAAATAACATCAATAAAAGAAGAATCTTTATTTTTGCTTGCTGGAATCACTGGAGGATCTTTATATTTTATTACTGAAAATTCTGCATTAATTTATTCTCTTACATCTAATGTAGCATTAATTCTTGCTACTGCTCCAATTTTAACAGCATTTATGGCACACTTTTTTTCCAAAGGAGAAAATTTAAATAAAAATTTATTTATTGGATTTATAATTGCAATTTTAGGTGTATTTTTAGTTATCTTTAATGGAAATTTTATATTAAAATTAAATCCAATTGGAGATATTTTAGCTTTATCTGCTGCATTATGTTGGGCTGTTTATTCAGTAACTTTAAAAAAAATTAGTGGTAAGTACAACTACATATATATAACTAGAAAAATATTTTTTTATGCATTATTAACTATATTGCCATTTATATTGTTTTCATCATCTAGTAATATAAATACCATGTCATTATCGCAACCAAAAATAATATTCAATTTGTTATTTCTAGGAGTAATAGCGTCTGGAATATGCTACGTTGTTTGGAATTATACAGTTGATAATTTAGGAATTATTAAAACTAATAATTACATTTATTTAATACCAGCTGTTACAATGATAGCTTCTTTCTTTATATTAAATGAAAGTCTTACTCTATACTCTACTTTTGGTGCAATATTAGTATTACTTGGGGTTTATGTTTCAGAAAATGGATTTAAACTACTTAAATTTAAGCAAAGATTACATTAAAATTTAATCTTTATTAAGATTCTATTACTTTACTTTTATTAAAAATAAATAGTGATATAATATTCTACAAAGAACAAATTTTACTATGTAAATATAGGGAAATTTTTTAATATCTTAGGAGGAAGACGCTCATGAAAAAAAAATTTATTAAATTATCAGTAATTTCACTACTATGTATTATAACATTAGTATCATGTGGAAAGCCTAATAATACTAATAACGATACTAATAACACTACTGAACAAACTCAAAATGAAAATGCTAATTCAACTCTACCAGGAAATGTTGAATCTTCTACTGCAGAAGTAAAGAAGGTTGTTAGTATAGATGATTTAAAAGATAAGGATCAAAATGCTATTAAAAAAGTTTTAGGAAATCCTAAAAGCACAGATGGTGATAAAGTTACTTATGAAAAAGATGACTATACTTTTGAAATAACTTACGTTGATTCTAAATCTGCAATTATTAAAATTATACCAATAAAAGAACTAAAATATCCTAATGATGGTATTAACATCTTAAATGTATTAGGCATTAGTGCTCAAACACCAGATGTAACTGCACCTATTGGTCTAGTTTGGAATAATAAATTTAATACTTATAAAATAACAGTAGCATCAGATGCTAGTGTAGAAAATAAACTTAGTTATATTGAAATTATATTAGATGAAAAATACGCTCAATAGTTAAAAAATGTTTTGAATTAAATATACTATAAAAACTATCGGATAATAGGTGTAATATTTATGCTTATATCCGATATTTTATGTTTATTATAAAATTCGTTCTATTTTAGAGGTATTTCATGTATATTTATACATATTCAATTTGAAACTTTTTATATTTTTATTATATAATAATATAAATATATAAATTATTATATATATTATCGAATAAAGAGGGGTACAAATGATAAAATGGGACGATAGCTATAATATTGGCATTGAGACTATAGATGAACAACACAAATATTTATTTAAACTATGTAGAGATTTAGAAATCCTACTTGCAACTCCAAATGTAATTTATAAAGTAGATGATGCAATTAAAATTGTATGTGATTTTCGAAATTATGTAACTTATCATTTCTATTATGAAGAAATGTACTTTGGCATGGTACATTATGCTTATCTAGCAGATCATATTGCTGATCATAAAGCATTTAAGAAGCAAATCTTAGATATTAATGTATCTAATTTTTATAAAGAAAACTACGATGAATTACAAACATTAATTAACTTTTTATATGGTTGGATTTTTGATCATATAACTAAGAAAGATATTACCTTAAAAACTTTAGTTGAGTAAAAGATTAAAGTGGCTGTTTTCATTAAATTCATATGAAAACAGCCATATTTTTTAACTCTACCCTTTCCCCCTCAACTTATCTTGATTAACTTCTATTATTGTTATAATCCTGCCAATAAAAATACGCTTGAAACCAATATAACAACTGATACTATTGTAATAGATAACTTTATTACAAATTCCTTTCTAAATGTTCCAAATAACATAATTAGATTTTTCATGTCTAACATAGCCCCAAATATTAAAAAGGCTACTACACTACAAAAAGGATATTGATTTAATAAATTTTTACCAATAAACGCATCAACTTCCGAACATAAAGATAATAGAAATGAAAGCAACATCATAAATATTATAGATAGCATCTTTCCATTTGATATATTATCAAATATACTGGTTGGAACCAATACTTGAAATGCAGTTGCCAAAAATGCTCCAATTATAAGGTACTTCATAATATCTAAAAATTCTTTTATAGAATGCTCTAAAAGTAATTTAAACTTATTTCCATCACATTTCATCATTCCATTATCATTACATCCGCAATTACAATATGATTTATTGTCTATTAATCTGTCCATCAATAAATATTGTCTTCTGCCTTGAAGCAAGGTCATTATAACTCCTATAAGAATTGCTCCAACAAATCCGCCCACCGTTCTTGCTATTACCATAGATATGTTATCATTAAACGCTGTATATGTTGACATTATTACAATTGGATTTATTAAAGGCACAGCCATCATAAATGTCATTGCAAATCCAAGAGGCACTCCTTTTTTAATTAAGGCTCTTGTTATAGGAATTATTGCACATTCACATATTGGAAATATAAGACCTATTAATGCTGCACCAAAATATCCTACAATATTATTTTTAGGAATACACTTACGTATAGTTTCATTTGATATATATATTTGCATCACACCTGAAATTATCGCTCCTAAAACAATAAAAGGAGTTGAATCCATCATTATGTCTATAAATGTACTAAAAAATTTTTCCATTATATTTTTATCATACATATCTAATTTATATAATCCTATAATAATTAAAAATATGATAAATGATATTATTAAAAAATTTCTATTTTTTTTATTTTTCACTCTCTTTTCTCCTTAAATGTTTTGTGGAATTATTTATCTTAACTTTTATCTTTTTAAAAAAAGTATTATCTAATATTTGACTTTCTCTAAGCAATGAATTAAATCCCCCTTTATTTTCTGATTCCAATATATATGCTGATGGATTTATATTTTTTAACATATTTTTAGTACTTTCTATATCTTCTTTATTACAATTCTTAGTATTATTCAAAATCATTAAATTTGAAAGTTCAATAAATGGAACTAAAAAGTTACCCATATTTTGCACATATGATCTTAAACTTTTAGTATCACCAATAAAATATATCCTATCTAAACTAATGTTATTTTTATATATCTTTTTATCTATTATTTTAAATAAATCTTCTAAATTGTAAGTTCCATTAAATTCAATTATTATTCTATTAGGAGAATACTCTCTTATTAAACCAATCATATCTTCGCTTAGTTTCTTTAAATCACTTTGTTTATAAATTGTTACTAAACCATAATCTAAAACTTCGTCAGATATTTTGTTTTCTCCATTTTCTAATTGTATTACTATTATTTTTTCACCTTTTACATAACTTTCTTTTATCAAAGAATTTATAAAACTTGTTTTCCCGGCTCCTAAAAATCCTGTAACTATTTCAACTTGAATTTTCATTTTAATATCCCACCTTAACTAAATAAACGAATCAGTTCTTTTTTATTTAAATTACTTCCTATTATAGAAATAACTTTTTTATTAGCCCATTTTATTTTTCTTCCTTGAAATTCATTTGGTACATAATCAAATTGATAATATCCACCATTTATAACTTCAACAATTCCTTTTGCTCTTATTACATTTCCATATTCTTTGTTTTGTTCTATTATTTTAAATTTACTTTCTAATTCTTCTTCACTAATTTTATTATTCAAATCTATAGGATAACTTTCAAAAACATCTTTTGCAGAATGATTATGTTCTTTTCTAAAAGAAGCATGTTTAGCTATTTTATTTATTATAAATTCATTCTTGTTGTATAATGCTTTGTCATCAACTCCTACTATTTTGTTTATTTCTTTTATATCCCTATCTAACAAAGATTTACTTACTATTTTTGCAGTACTATTTATCTTCCTAATAGAGCTAATTACTTTTTTTAATTCTTCCTTGCCTATTAACTCTGTTCTACTAAAAGCCAAAACTTTTGCTTTTTTTATTTGGTCCTTATAAAATTCATCAAAATTATTTAAATACATGTCATACCTTTGCGCATCTATTACTGTAATTATTCTATTTATTGAAAATTTTTCTTTATATTCATCTTTATTTAAGAGATTTAATATTTCACTTAATTTTGCTACACCTGAAGGTTCAATTATAATATTTTTAGGATTATATTTTTCTATTATTTCTAACACAGATTCTATAAAATCACCTGTTACTTGGCAACAAATACATCCTGAATTTATTTCTTTTATTTCTATATTTCTTTCCTTTAATATAGTTCCATCTATTCCAACTTCACCAAATTCATTTTCTATTATTACTGTATTTTCATCATAAACCTTGTTAGCTAACAAACTTTTAATAAGCATTGTTTTACCGGCTCCTAAAAATCCTGAAAATATATCTATTTTACTTACCATAAATTTTACCCCTCCTTATACTCCTATATATTTATTTATAATTAAATCAATGTAAATATTACTTAATTTTAAATATTTTTTCTTTCTATTAATAATTATTGATAAAATTCTAAAATTATGTTATTTTTAATTAAGGTATGTTACACTAACGTTTGATTTAATACAATTAGGGAGTGATTATATGTATGATGTAGATGATTTTTTTAATCATCCAGAACACAGGATGTATATAAAATATGAACCTTTTTATCTTACACCTAAAATATTTTATTTTTTATGTGAAGCCAAGAGTATTTATAATATGATTGAAGCAGCTAAATCTAATAGACCTGCTCTTGAAGGTGTAATTCCAGAAATTGAAGATTTTTTTGAAGCTGGAATGCCTGAAGATATGTTTAAACAAATGATTGGACGTATGGTTAAATTTATTCTTAGAGATTTTGGATGTTTTCCTCTTGAAAAAATCCCTACCCTTAAAAGAAAAAATACTATATTTAAATCTGGATTAAAATACACTTATGATGAATCTAGAGCTAGAAGAAAAATTAAAGTTCATTATGAAATAGTATAATAATGCTATGTTTTAGTAAAATGTCTATATATGCATAAGCAAAGCTGGACTGAGTAATTGTACTTAGGAATACTAAAAATGNNCTCATTAAGTATTCTCAAAGCCCAATTACGATGCCACTTTGCCTATTGCATATATAGACATAAATTTAAAACATAGGAACAGAATAGGTGAATAACACTTTCTAAAAATATATGTTTTAAAATTCTAATATAGATTTTTTCCGCAACTTTTTACTATCAACTTTAAGCTAGTATTTCTTCTCTATACAATTTTCTTTTCCTTAATAAATATAGATATATAGTTAATAATACTGTTCCTTTTAAAATACTACTTATGCTTATGCTCCACCATATCCCGTCTAAGCCAAGCACATTTGGATTGCATAAAAAATATGAAGCTGGTACTCTAGCCCCTGTTAGTAATATTCCTATGATTGATGGTATGTATGTACGTCCAAGTCCATTAAATGCACCTGTTATTGTAATCTCTATACACATAAATAATTGTGAATAACCTAGTATTCTTAAATATACAGTACCTTGCTCAACTGCTTCTGGATCATTTAAGAAAAATGAAAATACATATTCTCCTCCTAGTATTAATAAAAGAGAAGCAAGTATTCCTATAATCACAGCCATAACCATAGTAACTTTTACACCCTTATTTATTCTATTATACCTTTTACTTCCGTAATTTTGTCCAACAAAAGTTCCAAGTGCAGTAGAAAACCCACCTGCTGTCATCCATGATATAGCTTCTATTTGTGAACCTACTTTTTGAACAGCTATGGGTACGGGTCCAAATACTGCTATTATTCTTCCTATACACATAGAGAATATAGTAAATAATCCATTTTGTATTCCTCCAGGTAATCCTATATTACAAAGCACCTTTATATAATCCATTCTAGGTCTTGTAAATACATTTACCTTTAAATACTCTTCTTTACCTTTAATCATAACAAATATGAAACTTAAACTTACTATTACTTGAGCAATTACTGTTGCAATAGCCGCTCCTGCTACCCCCATCTTTGGAAATGGTCCTATTCCTAATATTAAAACAGGATCAAAAACCATATTAAATGCAAGTCCTATAGTGTTTATTACAAATGGTGTTTTACTGCTTCCAGCACCATTAAATATTGCAGTAAATACTGGATTTATAAAATAAAATATCATTCCCATTGCTACAATGACCAAGTATGTTTTAGACATTGATATTACTTCTGCATCCCCTAAGTTAAAGAAGCCTATAAGTTTATCACTAAATACTAATAAAACCACTGTATATAAAATTGAAAGTACTAAATTTATTTGAATAGCACTTACTATGTACGACTTTACTTTCCTTAAATTATGCTCTCCCATCTTTTGTGCAACTTTTATCTCTGCTCCTGTTTTTGAAATCATAATAAAGGCCATGGCAAGCCAACTATAAAACCCTGCCGTTCCAACTCCAGCAACAGCTTTACTTCCTACTTTTCCTATCCATATCATATCCGTCATATTGTATGCCATTTGTATAAAAGAAGTTCCCATAATAGGCAAAGCCAGTTTTACAAGTTTGGATACAATCTTACCTTCTGTTAGATCAATTCTTTTTTCCACATTAATCTCCCTCCTTTTTTAATTTTAACTATAAATTTAAACATTTATTATATTTTTAATATATAACGATTTTAAAGTCTCAAAATTAGAAATAAAATCTAATCTGAGACTTAGTCAAAATCTTATTGTACTTAAATTATTATATAAGAATCTAAGCATATGTCAAAAATATTTTTTAAAGTTAGCATATTTTAAAGTTTTATAAATATATCTATAAATGTATTAATAGAAAATTTAGGGGATGTTGCAAATATGAATTTCAGTGGATATATGAAAAATTCTACTAAAAATATTGTAATTTCAAAAGTATGTTCACTTTTAGAAAAGAATCCTTCAAAAAATATGGATAAATTATTTAATTTATCTATTAAACTTATAAAAGATAATGAAAATAAAAAAAAGATAAAAAGTGCTTATAATTATTATAATGATACTCCTTTAGTTAAAAATTTCATTGAAAATATATTGTTAAACATAAATCCTAATTTTTTAAAAAAGTTCACTATAAATTTTTTCGATTATGTTTTTGATAACAGTGCTCATAGCTCTTTCCCATTCTTTGTTATAAATTTATCACCTGAAAATAATATTAATCAGCTTACATATAGTGATGTTGACACTATTTTAACAAAAGTCAAAGAAAATAAAATATATTATGTTTTTATAATTGCTAAAGAGCCCTTCTCCATGGACTTCTTATTTAATATTTATAAGAAATATCCTAATATATTATTTATACCTTTTACAAATGGAGAAATGTTTAGTCCTATAATTTGCAATAGATTATATTCAACCTGTAATGTTATACCTATAATTTCTCTTGATGGATTTAAGGATGAAACAGATTATCAGCGTGGAATCGGAACTTTTGATAAAATTATGTTTAACATGGATTTACTTAAAGAAAACTCAATACCCTTTGGAATATCATCAAATATTTCATTTAATAATATAGATATTATAACTTCTAATAATTTTACTGACATGCTATTAAATAAAGGAGCATTTATAAACTTTTATTTTTATGATTCTATAATAAATGAAAGAAAACAAAAATTAGAACTTTATGCAAAGATGAAAAATTTTAAAATAAATACATCCTGTTTTCCTTTAGATTTTCTTGATAACTCTATAAATTCAAAAATTCTTATAGATAAAAATAGTCTCTATAAAAATGAAATCAAACTAAAATTTAATAATATGAAATATTGTTTTGAATCTTGTTCTTTAAGGATTTGAAATTGATACTATGTTTTAGCAGTGTGTTGATATATGCATAAGCAAAGTGGACTGAGTAATT
>NZ_JAMQIF010000019.1:95267-138848 GCF_023845855.1 Clostridium sp. ZBS2 | reverse complement strand
CAGTAAATGTGACAATACTCATTGAGGATTCTCAAAGTCCAATTACAATGCCACTTTCCCTATTGCATATATAGACACAGATTTAAGACATATTCAAAAGTTAAATATAAAAACAATTAGAACCCTATTTCTAGAGTTCTAATTGTTTTTATATTGAAAATTTATTTTTTGTATTACAAAATGGACATTTAACAATTGCTTCATAATTAGTTATTGTTCCGTTACTTCCTATAGTTTCACCTATGGCTATTACCTCTTGCGCTTGCATACCCTCTCTTTTTATTGTAGCTGTCCTCTCACCATAAATTATGCAATTCCATTTTACAATATTATGGCATGCATTGCATTTGTTTTCTTTATTGACCACCTTCAAATTTACCACTCCTCTCATATAATTTTATTATATAAGACATGGTAAAATTCCTTCTATCTTTTACAAATAATCATGTTTCTCAAAAACTTTATTTCTCGAATCTAAAATACTATATAAATTCTATTTCTTTAAAAAACATATTTTAATTTTATCCCCAAATTTGTTCTATTTCTTCTAGTGATTTGTCTTTTGTTTCTGGAAGTGCTACCCATGTATAAAGGAAAGCAATAATACACATTATTCCAAAGAAACTAAATGTTATTCCACCTCCAAAATTAGATAAAATAATTGGAAATAATTGTGATATCAACCAATTTGCTACCCACATAAAAAATGTTGCAATAGACATTGCTCTTCCTCGAACTTGATTTGGAAAAATCTCACCAAGAATAACCCATACAACTGGTCCCATAGAAACATTAAACAAAAATAAGTATAATACAATGAATATACTTGTTAATATTCCTAAATTTAAATTAAAATGTAGTGAAATACCAACAAGACCTTGCATACAAGCCATTCCTAAACTACCAATCATTAAAAGTTTTTTACGACCAATCTTATCAACAAGCCACATAGAACAAACTACACCAGAAAAGGCTGCTATACCTATCATAGAAATAGTAAGAGTTCCCATGTCTCCATTTGCACCAGCTGCTTTAAATACTTGTGGAGCATAGTAAATAATAACATTTATACCCACTAATTGTTGCAATACAGCTAAAATAATGCCTACTCTAAGTGCTTTCTTTACTCCAGGAGATTTAAAATCAGTCCATGAATTTCTTTTATTAACTTTAATTGAATTTTCAATATTAATAAGTTCTCTATTAGCTTCTACTTTTCCATTAATTTTTTCTAAAATAGTTTTAGCTTCTTCACTTCTCCCTTTAAATATTAACCATCTTGGACTTTCTGGTATTGGCAATAAAATAATAAGATATAATATTGCAGGAACACCAGCTAGTCCTAAAATTAAACGCCATCCTACATTAATTTTCCACATATGATCAGCACCATTCATTATTGCCGCATTAATAAAGTAAACAGATACAATCCCAATAGCACAAGCAAATTGATAAATTGAACCTAATCGTCCTCTCATATGAGAAGGAGCAACTTCAGAAATATATGTAACTGATAATACAGAAGCCATTCCAATACCTAAGCCCCCAACTAATCTTGCTAAAATAATAATTATCACATTAGGTGCAAAAGCTTGAATAATTGAAGATACTCCAAATAATATTGCTGAAATTGCTAGTACCTTTTTACGACCCATCCAATCACTAAAAGAACCAGAAATTAATACTCCAATAGCTCCACCTATTAAAATACTTGAAACCACAAATCCAACCATTGCACTACTAAATTGAAATTTAGCTTGAATTGATTCAATTGCCCCAGAAATAACTGCTGAATCATATCCATATAATAGCCCACCAAAGGCAGCTGCTATACAGATAAAGATAATAAAAATAGTAGATCCCTTTTCCTTTTTAATTTTGTTCATAATTATCCTCCTTTATTTTTCCTCAAACGTTTAACGTATAACGTTTACTTTTTATAATGTTTATGATAAACTATAAAAGAAATTAATACAAGTGTTTTTAAAATAATTAAAAGGAGTTGTTTTTTATGGCATTAATTACATGTAATTTTTATTCAGATGTTTTAGAGATTTCTACTACATCCACAGTGATAATACCAGAACAAAAAAAAGAAAATGGGAAAGTAGGCGAAGTAGATATTCTAAAAAAATATCCAACACTTTGGTTATTACACGGACTTTCTGATGATGCTAGTGCATGGACTAGGCAATCATCTATTGAACGTTATGCAAATGAACGTGGTATTGCAGTGGTTATGCCACAAGTTCATCGTAGTTTTTATACAGATATGTGCTATGGAAGTAGCTATTGGACATTCTTAACAATAGAATTACCTAAAAAAATGCGTCATTTCTTTCCATTATCTTGCGAAAGAGAAGATAATTTTGTGGCTGGTTTGTCTATGGGTGGATATGGAGCTTATAAATGGGCTTTCAATCATCCAAATTTTTTCTCAGCTACCGCTTCCCTTTCTGGTGTAGTTGATATTAAAAATTTCCCTAATAATAAAGATGTACAAATGAAAGATTTTGATTTAATTTATGGGAACCATAAAATTGAAGGTACTAAAAATGATTTATATTATTTAATAAGGAAAGAAAATATAGAAGCTCTTTCTCATTTAAATGTCTATCAATGTTGTGGCACAGAAGATTTTTTATATGAAGATAATATTAAATTCCGCGACAATATAAAACATAAATTACCTAACTATATTTATTCTGAAGGACCTGGTTCACATGAATGGAATTTCTGGGATTATCAAATTAAAAAAATCATAAATTGGTTACCTTTAAAATAAACAATAAAAAAGAATTTTAGCATTTCACAAAAAATAATGGTATAGTTACTATATATTAAAACTGTCTCCCAAGACATTTAACATATTAATATATAGAAAGAGAGCCAATTATGTATGAATAAAAAAGTTACTATTAGTGAAGTTGCTAAAGCTGCTAATGTTTCTGTTGCAACTGTTTCGCGAATTTTAAACAAAAAAGATGGAAATATAAAAATTAGTGAAAAGACCAAAACAAAAGTACTTGATATAGCAAACTCTTTAGGATATCAACAAAATCCTTTTGCATCTGCTTTGCGTACAAAAAATACAGGTGTATTAGGGGTAATTGTAAGAGATATTACAGATCCGTTGTTATCTAAAATTGTAAAAGAAGTTCAAAATTATGTACATGAAAAAAACTTAGAATTATTTATTGGTCATACTAATTATCAGTACGAAACAGCCAAACGACAATTAAATGCTATGATAAATTACTTATTTGATGGATTAATAATACTTGATAATCTTTCTGAAAATGATTTATTTATACAAAATATAAAAAAACAAGGGGTTCCTTTTGTTGCTATAATGGGTGATATTGAAAATTATATTAGTCCTGTCATTCGTACAGATGAAAAAGAAGGGATTAAAATGGCATTAAACCATTTAATTACATTAAATCATGAAAATATTGGTTATATAGGCAATCAACTTTTAGGAGTTAGACATAGATTCAATTATTTTAAAGAAGAAATTGAAGCATTGAAACTTCCATCAAATCCAAAAACATGGCAAAATAAAATTAAAACAAAGTCAATGATTACAGATTACCTAATAAACATTCAACAACTATCTTGTCCACCTACAGCAATTGTTTGTGCAACTGATAAATTAGCTTTACAAACAATTAGCAGTGCACAACAACTCGGAATTAAAATTCCAGAAGATTTGTCAATTATCGGATTTGATGACATCGAAGAAGCCTCAGAGTATTTTCCATCTTTAACTACCATCCATCAATCCGTTTCTGAAATAAGTGCTGCTGCAATTGAGCAATTAATTTCTATGATACAAAACAAAAGTCAAGAATATATTAAAGAACAAATAATTCAACCTAAATTAATAATTCGTTCTTCAACGTCTATTAATAATCATAAAAAATAAATTCAAAAATCATATATATGATTTTAAATCGGATACATTAAAAATATGATTTTTTTAGCATCCAAATATAACATATTGATTATTCTCAAAAATCAAAAAAGCTGTTTCAAATTAAATAAAAAATTTGAAACAGCTTTACATTTAAATATAATTATTGCTTAGTTAAATATAAATATAATAATTTTATTGTATTCTCAAATGCATTATAATGAGTTCTTTCCATTCCATGTGACGCATGAACTCCTGGTCCTATAAGGGCTCCTCTTATATCATTTCCACCCTTAAGTGCAGCTCCGACATCTGATCCATACATTGGATAAATATCTACTGCATAATTTATGTCGTTTTCCTTAGCTAAATTAACTAGATTTGTTGTCATATTATAATCGTAGGGGCCGCCAGAATCCTTTGCACATATTGAAACATCATATTCTGTGCAATTCAAATCATCACCTATACATCCCATATCTACAGCTATCATTTCTGTTATATCCTTGGGAATATATGATGAACCATGTCCAACTTCCTCATAAACTGAAATAAATATCTTAGTTGTAAATTTAGGAGTTATCTTTTCTCTATTGAATAGTTCAAGTAATCCCATTAAACAAGATACACTACCTTTATCATCTATAAATCTTGACTTTATAAATCCACTTTCTGTTATTGTTGTTTTAGGATCAATAAATACAAAATCACCTGCACAAATTCCTAACTTTTCAACATCTTCTTTAGATTTTACTACCTCATCTATTCTTATTTCCATATTTTTAGGTTCACGTGTTTTGCTTGAGCTATCTTCAAAAACATGAGCTGCAGGACTTGTGCTTAAAAATGTACCGTTATAAAGCTTTCCTTCTCTAGTTCTTATGATGCAATATTCTCCATCTAACGTTGGAACTATTGGACCTCCAAGCAAAGTAAATTTTAATTTTCCATCACTTGTTATTGATCTAACCATTGCGCCCAAAGTATCTACATGAGCTGATAATCCTATTACTTCATTATTAGATTCACCTTTTACAGTTATTATTCCACAACCTTTTCTTGTTGTTTCAAATTCATATCCAAAACCTTTAGCAATTTCTTCAATCTTTTTTATTATGTCAAAACAAAATCCAGTTGGACTATTAAATTCTAATATTTCTTTTGCTGTTTTTAAAATATATTCTTTATTAATATTCATAAAATTCTCTCCTTTTCTACCAAAATAAAACTAAAATTTTAGTATGGATAATAATAGAAATATATTGCTCTATCAGTAGAGTATGTTGAATCATCATTATATACATTTCTTATATGGAATATTTCATTATCAAATTTATCTCTTTGATTATCTACTATATAAGCATATTGATTATCTCTCCATCCCATAAATAAATACACATGAGTATGACCATTAGTATATAAAATATCCCCTGGTTTTAATTGTGTGAAATCACTTGATGCTATAAATCCTTTTTCTTTTAATAATCCTTCTAATTCGTAAGTATTACAAGTTTGCTCTGGTAACCAAACACCACTTCTTCTTAAAACTTCTGATAAGAAATATACGCAATTATTGCTTGTCTCTCCTCCATGAAGTTCTACAGCTTTATTATGAACGCTTAATTGATTACTAGGATTTGTCATATACTTAAATGCATTAAGTTGAACATTAGAATGAGAATAATTACTAGATGTATTTACAGTTTCTCCATTAGGCTGAACATATGTATTATCATCAATCCATGTATTTTTAATTAGTGCTCCATTAGAATAAAATCTATATTTTTTACCATCTATAGTAATTTCTTTTCCAGATACCATAATACCATTTTGATCTAAATAATACCTATTATTGCCTTCATCTAACCAACCGCTAAGCATTATTCCACTACTATCAAAATAATAATATTGATTATCTATTTTTGTCCAAGCAGTAGCCATTTCTCCGTTAGAATTTAAATAATATTTTTTTGAATTCACTTCTATAAATCCTGTTAACATTTCACCATTTTCATTAAAGTAATACTTCTTGCCATTAATTACTTTCCATGTGTTTTTTATTAACTCTCCAGAAGTGTCATAATAAAACCACTTCTCTGATTCTTTTTGCCAACCAATTTTTAATGTACCATCTTCATTAAAGTTATATGTTTTACCATTAACTTTTATAGTTTCTTTAACTCTATCACCATGTCTGTCTAAGTATGTCCACTTTCCCTTTAAAAAATGCAATCCTTCTTTTAATCTTACTTCATTGCTTTCAACATCAACATATTGATATTCACCTTTAATTATCTTTTCTTCAAATTTTTCTGGTAATTCTCTAAACTTATTGTCACCTAAATCTATATATGTTAATTTAGTTAATTCTGTTATATTATCAGGAATTTTAGTCAATTTACAATAGTTTAAATTTAAATACTCTAAGTTTTTCATTAAACCTATTGTTTCTGGTAATTCCCCTTCTAATCTTTTGTAATGCAAATCCAATTTCTTAATCTTTAAAAAATCTTCTTTTGTAAGTTCATTAAATTTCTTATTAAGCTCATCTGCCACTTCCATGTTAAGCCAATTTCTTTCAGGCTCAAATTTCTCTTCTTCAGAAATTTCTATTTTAGTATTTGCATTGTTATCATATGCAAATGCTTGTACACTTCCACTACATATCGTCATTAATACTGCAGTTCCTATTACAATTAATTTCTTTTTCATTTACGTTTCCCCCTTAATCATCCTTGTAAATTGTACCATTTAATAATACAACAAACAAACTCTAAAAAGGGACTATATTATTAAAAATTGTAAAAATTAATAGAAATTTAATTATTATTCTATATTTTTATTTTTTCTTCTAAATAAGGTAAACTATTTATTATGATATTATAAATTATAGTGATTACAAACTTGTTATTACTATAATTTATATTTTAATTTCTTGTTTACATCTAAAAACGATTTTCTGTTAAAGTTTACTTTTTAAATTTCTATTTAAATTTACAAATACTACTTTAAAACATATAATTAAAATATTTACTAAGGGAGGTTAAACTTATGGCAAAGACAAAAAAAACTAGTATATTTTTAAGTATAATACTAGTAATTCTTTTAACTTTAAGTGCTACTTATTACATTGGCTTTTACCCTAAAACTGAAGTCATAGATATTAATACTTCATCTAATTTTAATGATTTAACTCTGCTAGATAAACTATCAAGGAATGATTTAAATTTATCTTCTAAGGAAATATCCCTTGAGACTTCTTTAACACTTTCTGAAGAAGACTTAAATTCTATGTTTATTGGTTTAATTAAAAAAAGTAATAATAAACTCTCAAATTTAATAACTGGATTAAAAGTAGATATAAATGAAAATAAACTTAATATTATCTTTCATTTAAAATACAATGGAATTCCTTTAGAGGGCCATTTAGTATTTACTGCTTCTGCTGAAAATGGCAAATGTATTCTTCATTATGATAGTGGTAATGTTGGTTTCATTAACATTAATAAAGATTTGATTTTTTCTAAATTAAAATCAAATGAATTTGTAGAATTTGATAAAAATACTGGTGATATTACTCTTTCTATAAGCAGTATTAATAATATCAAGGTTAAAGATATAAAAATACAAGATAATAACATAATCATTACAATAAAGGGAATCCTTACTTTAGATGATTTAAAGAAGTTGAAATTAAATTAATCAAAAAAGAAGTTGATTTTTTAGTAATCAACTTCTTTTTCTAAACTTTTCTCAAAAATTTTTACTCTAAATATAAATATTCTATTTAATTAGTAAGCTGATTTGAATATATTTATTATATCTTGTTGATTTCCTTTTCTTGGATTACTGAATGCATTTCCGTCTTGTAATGCTAATTCTGCCATGTATTCGAAATCTTCTTCTTTAATTCCTTTTTCTTTTAAGCTTGTTGGTATTCCAATATCTTTTGAAAGTCTGAACATAGCATCTATAGCTTTTTCTGCTGCTTCCATTACTGAAAGACCTGAAATATTTTCTCCCATAAATTCTGCTATATCAGCAAACTTCTTAGGATTTGATATCATGTTATAACGTTCAACGTGAGGTAATAGCATAGCATTAGCAACACCATGCGGCATATCATATAATCCACCTAATTGATGAGCCATAGCATGTACATATCCTAAATTAGCATTGTTAAACGCCATTCCTGCAAGTAATGATCCATAAGCCATATTTTCTCTTGCTTCAAGGTTTTCACCTAAAGCTACTGCTTGTCTTAAGTTTTGTGATATTAACTTAATAGCTTGTATTGCAGATGCATCAGTTACTGGATTTGCATCTTTAGATACATAAGCTTCGATAGCATGAGTTAATGCATCCATTCCTGTAGCTGCTGTTAATCCTGCTGGTTTTTTAACCATAAGCATTGGATCATTTATAGAAACTAAAGGTAAGTTTCTCCAACTAACTATAACGAATTTTATTTTCTTCTTTGTATTAGTTAAAACACAATGACGAGTTACTTCACTAGCAGTTCCTGCTGTAGTATTTACTGCTACAATTGGAGGTAATGGATTAGAAAGTGTTTCTATTCCAGCATAGTCATAAAGATCTCCTTCATGTGTTGCTGCAATACCTATTCCTTTACCACAATCATGAGCACTTCCGCCACCTACTGTTACAATCATATCACAATTTTCTTTTTGGAATATTTCTAATCCAGCTAAAACATTAACATCTTTGGGATTAGGTTCAACACCATCATAATAAACAGCTTCTATTCCTGCTTCTGTTAAATATTTAACTGTTAATTCAACAGCGCCGCCTTCCATATCTCTTAAAAATCTATCTGTAACTATTAAAGCTTTCTTTCCGCCTAATATTTTACATCTTTCACCTACTACTGACACTGAGTTTGCTCCCATAAAGTTTACACTTGGTACTAAGTAATCATACATTCTCATTATGTTTCACTCTCCATTAATTATTCTTTTATTAATCAAAATTAATTTTATTAACTTTGATTCAACATTAATTTTTCTTCATTTTAATACTATCAAAATATCCTTTTAATATTAATAAATTTTATTGTTGTATGTTAGTAATCTGTTGTTTAATTATAATCTGCTATTTTTCTATATAGTAATATATTGTTTTTTTAATAGAATTCTTTTGTTTACATTAAAATTTCTTATGTAAAAATTACTGAGCTCCTATTGTACAACATATACCCATGCCTTCAATTAGAGACTTTAACTCTTCCATTTTTTCGTCACTAGGAGTTTGTAGTTCTCTAAGAAGATACTCTTTTCCTATAGCTTCATACTTACTTTCTCCATAGTTATGATATGGAAGAAGATCTATTCTCTTTAATTTTTTTAATGTTTTTGAAAATTCCGCTACTTCCTTAATACTTTCTAAGTCTGCATTAAATCCTTCAATAACTGGAACTCTAATTATTATTTCCTTAGCTATTTCATCACTTAATTTAATATTATTTAAAATAATCTCATTATCTACACCTGTGAATTTTTTATGTATTTCACTATTCATGCTCTTTATATCAATCATAGCTAAATCTATATATGGAATAACTTTTTTAACTGCTTCGCTATTTACATACATTGCAGTTTCAATAGCTGTATGCCATCCATATGATTTACATTTTTTTAATAACTCTACTGCAAAATCTGGTTGAAGTAATACTTCTCCTCCAGATAATGTTATTCCGCCATTTGATCTTCTATAATGAACACTATCTTTTTTTAATTCATTAATAATCTCTTCAGTACTACATTCTTTTCCTTCAAGAATAAGTGCTCCATTTAAGCAATTATCAACGCACTTTTCACATTGTGTGCATTTATCTTCATTTACTCTATACGATGAATCCATATCAATAGCTAAACTTTCACATTGTGATTCACATCTTCCACATTTAGTACATAAATTTTTATTAAACATTATTTGAGGAGCAATATCTTGTGATTCTGGATTGCTGCACCATAAGCATGACATTGGACACCCTTTAAAAAACACTATTGTTCTTATTCCTGGTCCATCATGTAATGAAAATTTCTGTATATTGAATATAACTCCTTTTATGTCTGTACTCATCACTTTCATATCCTCCTCTAAAAACTTTTTTTACATAACATGTTCTGTTCTTGCAATAATATCATTTTGTATAGACTCATCTAAAGATATAAATTGTGCACTATATCCTGCAACTCTAACAATTAAATCTTGATAGTTTTCTGGATTTTTTTGTGCTGCAAGTAATATATCTTTATCTATTACATTAAATTGAACGTGGAATCCTTTTTGATCAAAGTAACTTCTTATCAATGCTGTTAAATTCATTAATCCATTATCACCTTTTAATGCTGATGGATGGAATTTTTGATTAAATAATGTTCCATTTGATGCTATAAAATGATCTAATTTAGCAACTGAATTACAAGCTGCAGTAGGTCCTGAAGTATCGCATCCTCTTGATGGAGAAACTCCATCTGCTAATGGCTGTCCACAGCTTCTACCATCTGGAGTAGCCCCTGTTAAACTTCCAAAGAATACATTTATAGATGATGGATATAATCCTGGTTGGAATTTACCACCTCTTGGATTTGTATATTTATTAACTTCTCTGCTATATACTAATGCGCCTTCTCTAGCTAAATCATCAACTTCATCAATATCATTTCCAAATTTAGGAGCTTTCTTAAGTAATGCTTGTATATGTTCTGAATCCTTAAAGTTTTCAGCTAAAACTTTCTTTAATTCTGAAGGAGTTATTTTGTTTTCATCGAAAACAAGTTTTTTAACTGCAACTAGTGCATCTCCAATATTAGCTACTCCAACACCTTGTGGTCCACTAAAGTTATATTCTGCTCCTCCATCTTGAAGACTCTTTCCTCTTCCAATGCAATCATCAACCATTGAAGATAAGAAAGGTAATGGTGCTCTCTCTGCATGTGCAATATCTATACAGTTATCTGCAGTACACATATGTCTTACAAAGTATTCCATTTGATTTTGGTAAGCAGTCATGAATTCTTCGAAAGAAGTCATTTCTTCAAAACTTTGAGTTTTAGGTCCTATTTGTTTACCATGGTCCATTCCTGAATTTATAGTTAATTCTACTATTCTAGCAAGATTAAAGAATGCTGAATCATGCCATCCTTCTGTCTTTCCTGGCTTTTGTGGTTCAACACAACCAATAATTCCATAATCTCTTGCATCTTCTAATGTAAGCCCTCTAGCAACTAATGATGGAATAATAACTTCATCATTGTAGTATGCAGGAAGTCCTAATCCTTCTCTAGTTAATTCTGCTGCTCTAAGCATGAATTCGTCTGGAGTTTTGTTCCATATTCTTACTGATAAAGATGGTTGAGGTAATTTAACATGTACTGATGCTTCTAGACACATATAAGATATTTCATTTGTTGCATCTTTTCCTTCTGGAGTTTGTCCTCCTGCAATTAAGTTTTGATACATTGGATATCCACCAAAGTGCTTAGTTGAAATTTCATCTCTTACTTTGTTAATATCATTTAATTTTATCCATATACAATCTATTAATTCTTGAGCAAATTCTTTTGTTATATTTTTATCATTTGCATAATATGGATACATGTATTGGTCAAATCTAGCTGGTGAAATAGAATGTCCATTAGATTCTGTGTTTATTATTGCATGAACAAACCAAAATGATTGACACGCTTCGTAGAAAGATGTTGCTGGCTCTGCTGGAACCTTTGTACAAATTTCTGCGATTTTTTCAAGTTCAGATTTTCTTCTTGCATCATTTGTATTTTTTGCAAGTTCTTTAGCTTCTTCAGCATATCTATTTGCATATGTTATTGCTGATTCACAAGAAACAATAACACTATTTAAGAACTTCTCTGTCTTTATAAAGTTTGGATCTATACTTCTGCTTTTTTCTAATTGATCCTTTGCTTCTTTTATAATTCCATTGAATCCAATTTTTAATACTTTATCATAACTTACAGCAATATGACCTACTCCATTATAGTAATAATTTCCTACTGTAAAAATATCTGCATTTACTGCATTTATTGTTTCTTCTGACATATATGAAGTTGCTAATTCACTTGTTGTCTTTCCATCCCAATATTCAAATACAGATTGTAATTTTTCTTTACTTTCTTCTGAAATTTGGAACGCATCCCCATTTCTTTTATCAATTCTATCTAATTCATCTTTTAACCACTTATTTGAAAATTCAGGGAATACTTGAGAAGATCTTGGCTCTTTAGTTAAACTACCTACTATAAGTTCCTCTTCTCTAATTGTCACAGGAATATTTTTTAATATATTATTTAAAGCTAATGCCCTTCTTAATACTGCGGGTTCACCTTCTGTTGCCTTAAAAGATTCTGTTATTAATATCGCTCTTTCACACTCAACACATGGTTTCGCATTTAATATTTGAGCTTTTAAAATATTTATTCTTTCTGTTTGAGTACTAAATCCCTTACTTATCATTTTAAATTCCTCCAATCAAATTCTCTTTTTCTTGATTTAATCTTATCATTTGATTGATAAATTTTTAACAAATTTTATTGCTTACTATTTGTACTTTTTTGTTATTTCTATCTTTCTTTTTTCTTAAACAGTATTTTTTTGTCTTATAATAACGTTTTTATGCATTATTACGTTTTTTAAACTCTTAATTTTTAAATTTACACTAATTTTCTATTATTACATAGTGATAAATTACACACACATTGACTAAATATTTCTATTATTATTTACTATCTATACTATAATCACTAAAAATAATATCTCTTCAAGTCCTCTCTTTTAAAGCATGACAAAAATATAAAGATATCTAAGGATGNNCATCCTTAGATATCTTTATAAATTATTTTTATTATTATTTCTATATGCTGAAGGGGTTATGCCAACTACCCGTTTAAAAACTTTAGAAAAATATCCCGATTCATCATGACCTAAAGTTACAGCTATATTTATTATAGACATATCTGTATTTTCTAGTAATTCCTTAGATTTTTCTATTTTATATAAGTTTATATAATCAATAAACTTCATACCTATATCTTTTTTAAATAGTTTACTAAAATAAAATATACTCAAGTTACAAGAATTAGCCGCACTTTCTAGAGTTATTTTTTCAGTATAATTTTCACTTATATAAGTTAATACTGGATTTAAAACTTTACTTATATCCTTGTTTCCAATTAACTTTTCTCTAATTATATCATCAGAATTATCTTTACATATAAACTCCAAACATTCATTCATAACAGCATTTATTTTCGTTATATTATGAATCTCTTCTATCTTATCGTTATATAAATTAATATTTGAATTCACTTTATTCTTATTCCTAATCTTAATGAAGATATTAATCATTTTATTCAATAAAATTCTACACTTATCTTTATATAGCTTAATATCACCATTACTTAAAAGTTTATATCCATACAATAAATTATCAAGTAACTCCACAGTATCTTTTTCTTCATTAGAAATTATTTTATCTAAAAGTAGCAACTCTTTTCCTATTAATTTATTCTCATTTGTTTTTAAATTCATAATATGTTTATTTAATACTTTAGCTAATTTTTCTGAACTTATTGGTTTTAATATGTAATCATCAATATCAGAATTTATTTTTTTATTATTTAAATTATAATACTCCATTAGCAATATTATAATTTTTTCTTTATCTCTTTCTTTTATAAATTTTGAAGCTTCAATACCATTTATTCCTGGCATATCATTATCTATAATTATTACATCTGGTTTAAGTTCTTTATCAAGTTCTATTGCTTTTTTACCATTATTTGCAGTTCCTACGATGTTTATTTTAATATTAATTTTATTTATTAATTTTTTAAGTGCTTCTAATTCTATACACTCATCATCTACTAAAATAACATTCCACATATATAACTACCTACCTTTCATCAATTGGTAAGCTTATTGTAACTTTAGTTCCTATCCCTAAATCACTCTCTATATCTATACAATAATCATACTTATAGAAATTTTTTATTCGTTGTTTTGCAACTGATATTCCACTTAATGAATAACTTGTGTTTTTTTCTCCTAAATTTATAACTTTTAATTTTTCTTTTGATATCCCTACTCCATCATCTACTATTGAAATTATTATAGATTCCTCTTCTTCCAATACAGATATATTTATACTTCCTCCATTTTCTTTATGCTTTATCCCGTGTGTTACAACGTTTTCAACAAAAGGATAAATGCTCATAAATGGAAGTTTGAAATCCTCTTCAATACTTAAATTAATATCAAAATTTAATCTATTACCAAATCTAATCTTCTGTAAATTTAAGTACTCTAAACAATATTCTAATTCTTCTTTTAATGTAACTATTTTATTTGATTTATAAAAAGTATTTCTTATAAATTCAGTAAATTTATATGTAAGATTACTTGTCTTTTCTGCATCTTCTATTAATGATAATGAATATATATTATTCATTATATCAAATACAAAATTAGGATTTATTTGAGATGTTAATGATTTTAATCTAAACTTCTCTAACTCATTTTGTAATTTTAATTGATTAATTTCTGATTTTACAATCTTGTTATTGCTTTCATTTAATTTTTTTGTAGTTAATTTATGTATTCCTTCTTCAACTAAATAATTTGATAAATGCAACATCATTTGAGAAATGTGTTTAATCTTCTCTAATGAAATAGTTGTAAGATTATTATATGCACATATAAGTTCCTCACTTTCTCCCAAATCAAAATTAACATTTGCAACAGCTTCTAAGTCTTTTTCTTCCTCTTTATTTATCAAGACTTGTCCTGCCATTATAGCTCCTAAATACTGACCTTTAACTATAATAGGTACTGCAAAGTCTACTATTCCTTTATGACAAATATATATGTATGGCTTTCCTGTCCTTGTAGCTTCAATTCCACCTCTTGAATCACATCTTTCACATAGTTCTACTTGCTTTTTATCTTTACGTATAATATTGCAAAATTCCGAACAGCAACTATGTGTTGTAATAGGTTTACCTTTATAATCAGTAGTTATAATAGCAATTCCTGTAGCTTTTGCAATGTCATCCTGAATATTTTGGAAAGCTTCAACATTTATAATATCTTTAAGATCGATAATGCTATTCATTTTTCACCACCATAATTATTATTTATTTTAAATAACACATCCTAAAATATGTATATTTAAATAATAACATGAAATTATAAAAAAATATAGTAAATCATTTTATAATTCGACTTAATATCTCAATATGCGTTTTAAAGTCCTAATTCAGATTTCTTAATCATTTACATTTATATTCAATATTAAATTTTATCATAAATAAACCTGAAAGATTCCATTTGATATTCTTTCAGGTTTATTAAAAGTTATTTTATTATAAAATAATATTCTACTATTATTTTTTTGAATATAGTCTATTTATAGCACTAAATATTGCTTTAATTGAAGCTCTTGTGATATTGCTATCTACACCAACGCCAAAAGTCTTTTTATCTATATCGATTCTTTCCATATAAACATATGACGCAGCTTTTGCTTCAGATCCTGTACTTAAAGCATGTTCTGTATAATCTATAATCTTTGTATCTATTAAATTACTTGAAACCAATGCTTTTTTTAATGAATCTATAGGTCCATTTCCTAAGCCTTCAAGTTCTAAATTCGTACCTTTATGTTTTAATAAAACCTTAACTTTAGTATCAGCTTTAGAATCTCCATTATTTATATCTGTGATTGTATAATTAATCAATTTAAATGGTTCATCAATATCTAAGTATTCTTTTTCAAATTGCTTCATTATTTCATCTGGAGAAATTTCTCCTATCTTTTCAGACAACTTCTGTATAACACATGCAAATTCTTTATGCATTGTCTTTGGAAGTTTAAATCCAAAACAATGGTCCATAATAAATGCAACTCCACCTTTACCAGATTGACTATTTATTCTAACTAATGCTTCGTATTCTCTTCCTAAGTCACCTGGATCAATTGGTAAATACGGTACTTCCCATATGCCATTGTTTCTTTCTTGATACTTTTTCATCCCCTTATTTATAGCATCTTGATGTGAACCTGAGAATGCTGTAAATACTAGTTTTCCTGCATATGGATGTCTTACATGTATTGGTATTTTTACACATCTTTCATAGATATCAATTATATCATTAACATTCTCTAAATTTAAGTTAGGGTTTATCCCATGAGAAAACATATTATATGCAATATTTAAAATATCAACATTTCCTGTTCTTTCACCATTTCCAAATAAAGTTCCTTCCACTCTATCAGCTCCTGCTAAAAGTGCTAATTCTGCATCTGCAACGCCTGTACCCCTATCATTATGAGGGTGTACGCTTAAGATTATTCTATCTCTATCTTTAAAATTTCTGCACATCCACTCTATTTGATCTGCATATATATTAGGAGTGTCCATTTGCACAGTGGATGGAAGATTTATAATTATCTTATTATCCTCACTTGCTTCCCATACATCAGCAACAGCATCACATATTTCTAATGCATAATCAACTTCAGTTCCTGTAAAACTTTCTGGTGAATACTCTAAAAATATCTCTCCATCAAAGTCTTTTTTATATTCTTTTACTAATTTGGTTCCTTCTATAGCTATTTGTTTAATTTCCTCTTTACTCATATTAAATACTACATCTCTTTGAAGTACTGATGTAGAATTATATATGTGAACAACAGCCTTTTTCAAACCTTTTATTGCTTCAAAAGTTTTTCTTATTAAATGTGGCCTAGCTTGTGTTAAAACTTGTAATATCACATCATCCGGAACATGTTTTTCATCAACTAATCTTCGTAAAAAGTCATATTCTATTTGCGATGCTGATGGAAATCCAACTTCTATCTCTTTAAATCCTAATTTTACAAGAAGTTTAAACATCTCTATTTTTTCATCTACTGTCATTGGATTTATAAGAGCTTGGTTGCCATCTCTTAAATCAACACTACACCAAATAGGTGCCTTTTCAATTAGGTTATTTGGCCATTGTCTTTCTTTTAATTTAACTGTTTCAAATCTTCTATATTTTTTATAATTTAACATTAAATCATCTCCCCAAATAAAATAAGTTTTTAAGATTACTACTTATCGCTACTTTCTAATGAGAAACAGTCCCTCAACAACACCATATAACTTCACAATAAAAATAATTTTTTTGTCTACTTTCTTAACCCCATCTAAAACACCTCTTTATATTATTAAAACTTAAAGTTATATTACCACTTTTTTAACTATTTGTAAAATATTTATTGTATTTCCTATGTATATCGTTAATTATTTTATTCATTTTTTATAAAGTTATCAACAACCTCTTTAGTTATACTATTAGTGTTACTTTTTGTCATTTTTAAAACTTTTGAATATATTATTATTAAATCAATCTTTTTGAGGTAATCTATGAATATTTTTTCTCCTTTATTATTATCACTTTCATCACATTTAGATACTTTTAGAGTTTCAAGTTTTTGTAGCTTAAAAAAAATATCTATACAAAAAGCACAAATTTTAATTATTTCAATTATTACAACATTTGCAACATTTATTTCTATGGGTATTGGAGAATTAATTAGTAAACTTTTATTAAAAGAAATAGTAATTCCATTTGGATGCATACTTTTAATATTTATAGGGACTTACTTTTTTGTTGAACATATAAGACTAAAAAAGAAAAGTCGTAATGAAGATACATCTTACTATGTAGAAGACAACTCAAGATTTGGTTTGCTATTGAAAGAGGGAAACATATCACCATTTGCTAATTCTAGCCATATAAGTTTTAAAGATACCTTATCATTATCTATTTTTCTTTCAAAAACAAATATATTATTAGGTTTAATTGCAGGACTTCTTAATATAAGCATACCTTTGAGTATATTTTTTAGTTTCATAATAAGTATATTAATGATTTTGATTGGAAATTTTATAACAAAATTTTCTTTTTCAAATTGGATAGGTAAAAATTTTTACGTAT
The DNA here is from genome assembly GCF_023845855.1 of Clostridium sp. ZBS2. NCBI lineage: Bacteria > Bacillati > Bacillota > Clostridia > Eubacteriales > Clostridiaceae > Clostridium > Clostridium sp. ZBS2. The sequence continues at coordinate 120,907 of NZ_JAMQIF010000019.1, read as the reverse complement.
TTTCAGGTATCCTTTTAATCTTTTGGGGACTTTGTGAATACCTAATTTCATATTTACAATAATATATTTTTTTGAGCCTTAAACACCTTTATTAAAAAATCAAAAAATCTTATATTTTTAAATATTCTACAGAAATAAAAAAAGTTCTAAACTTTACTCAAATTTAAGCAAAGTTTAGAACTTTAATTTAAAATATTTTTTTCTAAATTTCATTTAATAATATAGCTGCTCTTTATTAAATCCAAATCCCTCTATTGTCCACTTTATATCCATCAGGAGTAATAGCGTTTTATTCCAAATAATGCAAATATTCTTATACTATTGTTTTTTCTAAATCCATTATTGCATTATAAATCATTTTTCTTGTTATTTCATAAGGTACATGCCTTATATCACTTGTTTCCATTATCTTATCAAGTACTTTATCAATATCTCCTTCTTTCACCTCAATATCATCTAAACATGTTGGAAGTCCAATGCTCTTATTAAACTTATAAACCCTGTCACGTTCTTTAAATTGCTTATCACATGTTAGCATAACCAAAACACCATAAGAAACTATTTCACCATGCAAATGATTTTTTTCTATATTTTCTAATGTAGTACATCCATAATATACTGAATGAGCAAGACAACTATTGTAATCATTTTTCACAAGAACAGATACAAGTCCTGTAGTAATTATTATATTAAGAATTATTTGTTCTACCTCATTTGATACTTTATTAATTTTAACATCTTCATAAGCTCTTTTACCATATCTCAAAAGTGGTTCAACGCAATTACGACTTATATCTACGCCTAAAAGATTAGTATGATCAAGTTCATCACCTCTTGAAGAAAATGTACATTCATATTCTTTTGATAATGCATCTCCTATACCTGCCCATATAAAATTACTTGGTGCTTCTGCTATTATTTTAGTATTAATAAAGCAATGTGTTGCTGATTTTTTTGTAAAATATAATTCTTTAAATACATGATTAGAATCATAAATTACGGTTGTTTCTGTTATTGCAGCGCAATTTGAAGCTATTGTTGGAAATACAAATAGTGATTGTCCTGTTTGATCACACATTGTTTTGCTTGTATCAATACTTCTTCCTCCACCAACCGCAAATACCATATCAGCATCTCTAACTATCGGATTCTTCTTAAGCATCTCTACATTTTCATATGAAGAATCTCCCCCAAACCATACAAAATCTACTATTTCTATATTTGAACCTTTAAGCCCATCTAAAAGTTCTTCCTTAGCTTTTGCTATTGCTGTTTTGCCCCCAACTACTACAGCCTTCCTTCCATAAGCTTCACAAATTTTAGGAATTCCTCTGTAAACATCACTCCCTATACTATAACTTGGTAAAAACAAACTATAACTACTCATTTTTTTGCCCCCTAATTATTTTTTAATATTAATTATATAATTTTTATAAAAAAAGACCTTATCTCTATTAATTAGAGACAAAGTCAAAAACTCTGCGGTACCACTCTATTTATCACTTGAAAAGTAACCCCTCAAAATATCTCTAGGAAATCCTATTTAATATTTGGCAATATAACGGTTGCTACCGGTCTTGCTTACACAATAATTATATCTTCAGCTAACTACTCATGAGTGATTTTCAATTCTTTTACAAATCCTATCTTTCAGCAAATGATAAGCTCTCTTTATAAGTAATATAAAATTTACTTTTCTCAATCAATGTATTTATTGTTTAATTTTTCATAATTGTATCTCTTTGTTTTTATATTGTCAATAATTTTTCATATTTTTTATTAATCAGATAAAAAATACACCGTATTATTAATATTTATATTGTTATTATAAATATTACTATATCTATTTTAATTATTTTTTATTACATCTTGCATGGTAATACTTATATATTTTAATCTTTAGTTAAAATTCTCGCTTAAAGTAATGCTATTTCAAACTCTATAATAAATAAAAACTGAAGTAATCCAAATTCAATGATTACTTCAGTTTTTCTAGTTTTATTATTTAACATTTAAAAATCAGAAAAATTTATTATTAGTATTATTAGTTTCTATTTTAGTTCGATCAAGATATTCTTTATTCTCTTGATATGATTTAACTTTTGACTGAGATAGATTTCCTGTTAGTTGTATTAACTTGTCTTTTTTACTCTTAGACATAAACTCCACTTCCTTTCTTTAATATTTTTACTCAAAGAAAAGAAGTTATTCTTTGTATTTTATTACTTATATTGCAGTTTTTTAGATTTCTACCTATAACTAATGAATAAAGTCATCTATAATTATTAATTAATCTCTTCAATTCCATATTTATTATAAAATTCTATTATCTCCTCTAATAAAGTATCCCAATTTTTATTGCTAAATAATTTTTGCTTTACTTTATCTTCTATTTTATTATCTTCAGTTTTAATTTTTATATCTTCATTCCAAGTAATTAAATTTTTAATAATTGATTTCTCAAATTCTGATAAAAACCCTTTTTCTAAAATAGCTCTCTTTATGTCTTCACTTTTTGTGTTTGATAATTCTTCCAATAATGTAAGTTCATATTTAGTTTGTTTAGTTATTAATTTATTAGTTGAATCATTACTAGATATGATCTTTTTAAATACTTTATCCTCCATAAGAATTTTATCAATAATATATTTCCTTATAGATAGTTCTTCTGATTTTTCTATAAGATTATATGTAAAAGTATTATAGTAATTAAGTAAATTATTAATATCAAATTCGTTCTTATTTAAATAACTTATTAACTCCTTATAAGAACTAATTACATCATCATTAAGTAAATCTTTAAAAATACATAATGAATTCAATATTAAATTAATTTTTTTTATTTTTTCTAACTCAAAATTCACTATTCAAACCCTTCTTTTCCAATAATTATAATTTTATAATCTATTAGAAATTATATCACTTTTTAATAATATTAATCATAATTTTCATTATTTATTTAATATTATATTTTTTGAATATCTAAAATTTCTTTTGTATTATATAAATTAAATAGTTAAATTTCTTATTAAGTATCATTTATATCATTGAAATTATAAGTATTAATAAAGTTAAAATTCCTAGAACTATAGATGTATATTTATATACTCTATTTTCAAATTCTTTATTTCTTTTTGTAATTATTTTTCCGCTTGTTTTTATATCTTTAGAAAGTTTGAATCCTAAAATTATTTCACTAAATATAAATGCAAAAAAAGGATATAATGTAATTAATAATTGGAAAATTATTTGTGTTGCATAAAGATTAATAAATCCTAAGTATAATATTGAAATTAATATACATATAAAATATGTAACTGATAAACTTTTTATTTTTTCATATACTCTTTCCCAACTTTGATCACTATATGTAGCTGTTTTCCTAAAGTTATATAATTTTTTATCATTATACACATGACTTAAATTTTTTTCATCTAATATACATTTTAAATCTTGCATAAAATGCTCTATATTTTCTAATACAACAGTTAATCTAATATTTTTTTCTTTACTTTTAATTTTTGTCCATCCTCCAAAATACCTTATAGATGGAAATTGTATAGCTTGTATTTCTTCATATCTAATAAAAGTTGTTCCTTTAATATTTTTATATATTATTCCTGAATCAGTAAGTTCTACACTAACCTTTTTAAATTTCCTAAACATTACAAAATAAAGTAATAAATATTCTAATCCTATTATAGTCAATATAGCTAATGCTATAATTGCAAAAATTCCAGCAAAAATTAACATATCTTCATTTATTGATTTAAGACATGATATTATGCCAGTTTCTATTAATATTGATAAAACAAACCCCATCATTAATAATAAATATTTACCTGGATTTCTTAAATGTTTTCTGTAGATATATTCATTCACGTCATCATCCCCTATTTAATTAATTTTTCTTTTTTGTATATTTATTATAAAAAACTATTTTACCCCATTTATTATCGAATAGTAAATCTATATCTTTACTTTTTAAATTTGCTAAAATATAACTATCTTGAATACCTTAAGTAATTTTTATATTAAATGCACATAATAGTTATAAAATATTATTTTAGATAAACAAATTTATAACCTCTTAATATCTTCAACATATATATTATATAATATTTAATAATTTAATTTATTAAAAACGTTTATTATCATTAATTTAATATAATATAAATTAAAATATTAAAAGTTTTATGTTTTTCTGAAAATTATACATTTTTCTAAAAATTTCACTATTATTTTCATAATTTCTTATTTTATACAACACAGAAATAATAAATTATGAAATTATATGAAAATTTATATATTAAAATAACTTTTTAGTTTGCCAAAAAAATATTTTCAATATACATTTATATTGAATTTTTTATTATGGATGATATAATAGACTTGCACTTTTTGTGCGGGTGGGCGAGGGAGATTTTGAAAGTTGGTCGAAAGGATGAATAAATTTTTTAAATTAACTGAACACAATTCTACAATAAGGAGGGAAACTATAGCCGCACTTACATCATTTTTTGCTGCTGTATACATTATTATAGTAAACGCTAGCATACTAAGTGATTCGGGCATACCTATTGAACCATTAATTATCGCAACGGTTCTATCTTCGTTACTAGGTTGTCTTATAGTGGGGTTTGTTAGTAATGCTCCTCTAATCATTATGCCCGGTATGGGAATCAATGCACTATTTACTTACACTGTTGTAAAAACTTTAGGGCTTACGTTTTATCAAGCACTAGCATCAGTAATAGTATCAGGAATTTTATTAACAATAGTTGCACTTACTCCACTTGCTAAAAATATAACTGAAGCTATTCCAAATAATTTAAAAGAAGCCATTACAGTTGGTATTGGACTTTTTATTACACTTATTGGATTATCAAAATCAGGTCTTATAGTATCTGATCCTTCTAATTTATTAAAGCTTGGAGATATAACTAGTCCTGAAGTTATAGCATTCATAATAATTATGATTATTACATTAATATTGTTTATTAGAAATGTACCTGGTGCATTCTTGATTTCAATTATCGTAGGTACAATTATTTCTATATTTATGGGAATTGTAGATATAAGTAATCTTACATTTTCACTTCCTAATTTCGGAGCTTATAAAGATATATTCTTTAATCCTGACTTTAGTGCTATACTAACTCCAAACTTTTGGATTTCTACATTTTCATTAACATTAGTTTTAATATTTGAAAATATAGGATTATTGCACGGTCAATTAAATGGAATGTTAAAGACTCCAGAAAAATCTGAAAAAGCTTTAACATCAATAGGATTTTCTGTTATTGCATATGGCTTTTTAGGAACTTGTCCTCCTGTTTCTACTGTTGAAGGAGCAGCGGGTATTGCAGCTGGTGGAAGAACTGGATTAACATCAATAATAACTGGATTATTATTTTTACTTTCATTGTTCTTTATACCATTTATATCAATAATTCCAAATGCAGCATTAGCTCCAATTCTTATTATCATAGGAAGTTTAATGTTCCAAAATCTAAAACAATTAAATTTTGATGATTTAACAGAGTTAATACCAGCATTTATAGTGGTAATTTTAATTCCATTAACTTATAGTATTGTAGATGGTATAGCCTTTGGATTTATTTTATATCCTATATGTAAATTATTTAGTAATAAGAAGAAAGATTTATCAGTAACTATGTGTATCACATCTGCTATCTTCCTTATTTACTTCTTAATCCAAGGTTTTATTCATTAATATATAAAACAAAAATGCAGAAGTTTTTTCACTTCTGCATTTTTTTATGGTTATTTTTTAGTATAAATATTAATATACGCATAAAAAAATTGGACTAAATAATTTAACTTAGGAATACTCATTAACTATTCTCAAAATCCAATTAAAATGCCATTTTGCCTATTGCATATATCAACACTCTACTAAAATAAAACATTCTTAAAATTTTCATCCTATAATAAATACTATGTAACCTTACATTACTTTAATGTCCTTATATAAACATTTTTTCTCCTAATTCTGCAAAACTTTGTAGAATTAAAAAACACTTCACATCTATATTATTTTTACTTTTTATAATCTCTTTTGCCTCTTCTTGAGATACAAGCATTGTTTCTATATCTTCATCTTCTTCTAGATACTCTTTTGAAAAGTCACCATCACATGTGCAATAAACAAATGCTAATGCTTCATCAGTCATTCCTGGTGATATATATAGCTTATTATTTCCTTTTTCAGTTATATTTAAAAGTCTTAATCCTGTTTCTTCTTTTAATTCTCTTTTAACAGTACTTTTTATATCTTCATTGTTATCTACAAGACCTGCTACAAGTTCATAAACATAATCATTTATTGGCACTCTATATTGCTTTATTATAACTAACTTTTTTTCTTCTCTATGAAAAGCTGCTATAACTACCCCATCTATCTTGTCTTCTGTGCCATTAAAATAACGATTTTTTAATGTTTCTTCGCTTTTTCTAGATGCAACAATCCAGTCCTTTATATTTCCTAATTTATTTTGATACTGAATTTTATACATATTTAAAAATTTTGATGATGACATCTTTTCTAAATCTACTATTTTGCTTTTCTTCATTTTATCTACCTCATATAATTCTTTTTTCATAAAAATTTAAACTTTTAATAATATAATTATACTACTATATTTATATAAATATAATACTAGTCCCATTCTATTACTAATATCTTTAACTCATCTTCTTTAAGAGATATTTTATATCCATCTTCCATTAGCCATGTAGCTATTTCTTTTACCATCTTATTTTTCATTTCATCATTTTCATTTATAGCAAATACTGCTGACACCTTGTTTATTCCTGCTTGCTTTCCTTGATCTATTTTCTCTAATATTATTTTTTTATTTTCTAAAAACTTTTTATCGTAATATTCTAAATCCATATCATTCTCTCCTAATTAAATTTATACCTATATAATTTTATGATGATATTTTGTAAATATTACTAATCTAAAAAATATAACAGTAATAATTTTTCTTAATTAAAAAAGAGATTCCACATAATTATTAAAAAAATCATTATGTGAAACCTCTTAATATATTTTTATTTATTCTTTTTTACTTCATGTCCACCAAATTCATTTCTTAAGGCTGCAACAACCTTACCTGTAAATGTATCTTCTTCAAGTGAACGATATCTCATCATTAATGATAATGCAATCACAGGTGCAGGTACTTGTAAATCTAATGCAGTTTCTACTGTCCACTTTCCCTCTCCTGAAGAATTCATTATTCCCTTTATACTACTTAGGTCTTTATCTTTACTAAAAGCTGATTGTGCTAATTCCATAAGCCATCCTCTTATTACTGAACCATTATTCCATAATTTAGCTACCTTTTCATAATCTACATCAAATTCACTTTTAGAAAGAATTTCAAATCCTTCTGCTATTGATTGCATCATTCCATATTCTATTCCATTGTGAACCATTTTAGTAAAATGTCCACTTCCAGGTTTTCCAACATGTAAATATCCATCTTGAATAGATAAGTCTTTAAATAACTCTTCGCAATATTTAAACACATCTTCTTCTGCTCCAATCATTGTACATGCACCATTAAGAGCACCACTAGTTCCTCCACTAGTTCCACAATCAATAAAGTCAATTCCCTTTTCTTTCAAAAATTTATATCTTCTTAGGGTATCTTTATAATTTGAATTACCTCCATCAATTATTATATCATTAGGATTTATATATTTTATTATTTCTTCTATTGTACTATCAACTGCTTTTCCTGATGGAATCATTAACCATATGATTTTTCTTTCTGGAAGCTGTTTAACTAAATCTTCAATACTATTAACACCTTTTGCTCCCTCTTTTGAAATATTATTAACACTTTCATCACTTAAGTCATATGCCACTACTGAATGATTATGGTTTAGCAAATTTAATGCTATATTAAATCCCATCTTTCCAAGTCCAATTATTCCTACGTTCATAACTATCGCTCCTCTTATATTTAATTTACTATATTTTTTAATAATAACATTTTAAATAATAACATTTAAAATTAAAACTCCTACAAGTCCACATACTGAAATTATCGTCTCCATTACAGACCAAGACTTTAATGTTTCAGTAATGGATAAATTGAAATATTCTTTAAATATCCAAAATCCAGGGTCATTAACATGAGAAAATATTAAACTACCTGCTCCTGTTGCAATTACCATTAACTCTGGACTAACTCCAGTTGCACTTATAAGTGGCGCTACTATTCCAGCTGCTGTCATAGCTGCCACTGTAGCTGATCCTAATGCAACTCTTAATATTGCGGCGATTAACCAAGCTAGTAAAAGTGGTGATATACTACTACCTTGCATTATACTTGCAATATATTTATCCACTCCACTATCAACAAGAACTTGCTTTAAAGCACCACCACCGCCAATGATTAATATTATCATTGCTACTGTATTAATTGATTCACTTATGGTTTGCATAACCTCTGGCATTTTTTTGCCTCTGTTTAATCCAAAAGTGAATATAGCTACAATAACTGAAATTAATAATGCAATTACTGGATCTCCAAAAAATCCTGTTATTTTAACTATTTGTGAATCACCAGAAAGAGTCATTTTACTTATAGCTTGTACGGCCATTAAAATAACTGGAATTAATGCTGTAAATACACTTATTCCAAAACTTGGCATTTCTTTCTCTGTAAATATCTTTGGATTATATAATCCTTTAGGGATAGGATGCTCCATCCCTTTTAAAAACTTTGTAAATACTGGTCCAGAAAGTATTACTGTTGGAATTCCAAGTATTGCACCATACAATAAAGTTTTACCTATATCAGCATTATAAACTCCTGCTATAGCTGTTGGTCCTGGATGGGGTGGTAAAAATCCATGAGTTACTGATAGTGCTGCAGCCATAGGTACACCTATATATAAAAGTGGTATTTCAGCTTCAGCTGCTATTGTAAATACAAGTGGTATAAGTAAAACAAAACCTATCTCATAAAATAATGCAAATCCTACAACAAACCCTGTAATAACTACTGCCCATTGTATTTTTTCTTTACCAAATTTCTTTATTAATGTTATAGCTATTCTTTGTGCTCCTCCACTATCAGCCATAAGTTTACCTAGCATAGCTCCAAATCCAATTATAAGAGCTAAACTTCCTAAAGTTCCTCCAACACCTGATTTTATAGAGCTTACTACATTAACTATTGGCATTCCTTCCATTATACCAACTGTAAGTGAAACTAAAATTAGTGATATAAAACCATTTAATTTAAATCCAATCATCAATAATAGTAATAATGCAACTCCTATAGCAACTATTAATAATGGCATATAAATCCCTCCATTTCAAAACTTTTAATCTTGTAAATTATTTATTTCTAGAAATTCATCTTTTAACTTCTCATATAATTTTCTGTAAATTTTGAAATTTTCTATGTAAACTTTATGATTTTCTATATTAGGTTCAAATACTTTTGATGTCGGAATCAAACTTTCGATTTGCTCAATATTCTTAATCATATTTAAAGCTTTCATAGCAATTATAGCTGCACCTAAGCAAGAACTCTCATAACTTTCTGCAATAACAACTTTTTTATTAAATATATCAGCTAATATTTGTACCCATAACTCTGATCTTACAAATCCACCAGTTGCATATATTGTATTTATCGGTCCAGTTGTTTCTTCTAGAGCTTTTCCAACATCATATATTCCATACATTACTCCTTCAAGCACTGCTCTTAAAAAATGTTCTCTTTTGTGCTTAATATTAACACCAAAAAATACTCCCTTGGAATTTGCATCCCAATGTGGTGCTCTTTCTCCTAGCAAATATGGTAAAAATATAAGTCCTTCTGCTCCTGCTTTAACTTTTGAAGCTTCTAAATTTAAAATATCATATGGATCTATATTTAATGATTTTGCAGCCTCAGTTTCTACTGATGAAAAATTATCCCTAAACCATCTATAAATTATTCCTCCATTATTCACTGCACCACCTAAAACATAATGTTCCTCTGTTAAAATATAACTAAATATTCTTCTAGATATATCATTTTTAGGCTTCTTAGATATTACTCTTATCGCTCCACTGGTACCTATAGTTACAGCAGCATCTCCATTCTTTATTGCATTAGCACCTAGATTGGCAAGGCATCCATCACTTCCTCCAACTATAAAATTAGTTTCTGTTGGTATTTTCATATAGTCTGCATAAATATCACTTAATCCATTAACTACATGAGTTGTTTGTACAGGTTTTGAAAATTTTTCTTCTGAAACTCCTATATATTCTAATGCTTTTTTATTCCACTTAAGATCATAAATATCAAATATACCTGTTGCTGAAGCTATAGAATAATCCACTATATATTGATTGAATAATTTATAGAATATATATTCTTTAATTGATATAAATTTTTCTGCATTATTGAATACATCTTTAGCATTATCTCTTAACCAACATAATTTACATAGTGGTGACATTGGATGTATTGGTGTACCTGTTCTCATGTAAATTTCTTGTCCTATGTCACTATTTTTTAATTCGTCAGAATACTTATTACTTCTTGTATCAGCCCATATTATGCAGTTAGTTAAAGCATTTCCTGCCTTATCTATTGCTATCACGCTATGCATAGCACTACTAAATGATATTCCTAATAATTTATTATTTTTGATATCGTTTTCTTGAACTACATGCTTAATCCCATTTAACACTGCTCTGAAAATTTCTTCCGGATTTTGCTCACTCCAAGATGGATATGGATTATATAAAGGATATTCTATATTACATTTTGTTAAAACATTCCCCTCCATATCAAATGCTATTGATTTAGTACTAGTTGTGCCAATATCAACTCCTATTAAGTACTTCATACCTCTTCCCCTCTTCTCAAATTATAATACATTTTAAGAAATTTTTTTTCGTATATTTGTTTTTTTCTTATTTTTTCGTTATTTATAAAGAAAATTTTCTTTAATGAAATTATAGCACCTATTATCTAGTAATACAATAAAAAATATAGATTTTTTGAAATTTTTTTTTATTTTGATATATTCATATCTAAAAATTTATTTTTGCGAAACTTTTTTTCATTAATATATTAAAATTAAAGCTATCTCAAAAGATATCTTTATTAATTTGAGATAGCCATTTATTTATTATTTATTATTTGTTATTTATTATTTATTATTTATTTAAAATAGCCTTTTGCTTTGTAATATAGTAACAAAGTTAACTAAAATCTTTTGCTAGCTATACCATTTCTTATGCGTTCTAAATTATCTAATGTCTTATCCTTTCTTTTAATTGCTACTCCTACATAAAGCCAGTCAACTATCATTAATGAAGTAAGTCTAGATTCCATGGCTTCACTTCTAAACATAGATTCATTTCCATATGCTATTAAGTGTAAATCTGCAACTTTAGCAAGAGGTGACTTTTCATTTCCAGTAATGGCTATAATTTTAATACCTCTTTTTTTCGCTAAATTAATATTTTCAACTAGTTCTTTATTACTTCCTGAGTTTGAAAAAGCTATAATAGCATCACCACTATTTGCTATAGAAGAAAACATAACTTGCCAATGTGAATCACTTGAAGTAGCACAATCTATTCCTGTTCTAATAAATTTATGATAAGCATCATTTGCAATAGTCCAAGATCCTCCCATTCCAAAAAACATTATCTTTTTAGCATTCAATATTATATCAATTGCTTTATCTAAATCTTCAGTTTTGTTTATTTTTAACGTACTTTCAATACTATTTATATTAGAACTCATTATTTTTCTCATAATGATATATGTATCATCATTTTCTTTTATTTCTTCATAAATATTGTCTATTGGTTCTATTACAGAGCCAGCTAGATTAATTTTTAAATCTTGATATCCCTTATAACCAAGCTTACTACATAATCTAAATACAGTTGCTTCACTAGCTTTGCTTACTTCAGCTAATTCTGTTATTGAAAAATGAATTATATTTTTAGGATTTTCTAATACATACTGTGCAACTTTTTTTTCTGCGCCTTTTAATTCACTATAAATATTAGTTATTCTTTCTAAGCATCCCCTGTTTTTCTCATAAGACATAATATCTCTCCAATCAAATGTATATGGTCAAATTATATGATAATTTTTATCCAGAAAATAGACTCTGTTAATACTCCTACTTCTACAAGTAGGAGTATTAACTATATATCTTTACATAACGATTTTTTAATTTAAGATTAACCACAACCTAATCTAAGGCTGAGAACTCTGTTTATATATTTCAATTATAGCATATGAAATTTACTAATGGCAAAATTTATTATTTACATATTTTTATATGTTTAAATTATATATCTTATAATACTATAATTTAAATACTTGGTAATACTAAAACTATTATAGGAAAGGAGTAATTTTTAATATGGATAATATAAAAAAACTTGTTGATTTATTACATACGCAAGCACAATCTTGTAGTAAATGTGCTCAAAAGTCTAAAGAACCAAATGATGGCTCATTTATTCAATATGATAAAAAAGATAGTTTTAGTTCTGATGGAACTGTTAGATATGGTGAAGAGCAAGATGTTGATGATTTATAGCGCACATTTAATTTAAAGTGTAGATATGACTTTCTACTTTATTATTTACTTATTTATTCTTACCCAAATATATTTTTTAGTTTTAAGTTTTATTTAATGTTTTTAAATTTTATATTTCTTAATTTCAAATAAAGAAGCATGAAAATAAATAACAAGTCTAAAGTTGCAATGGATATTTTTCATCAGTCAAGAAGATTAATTGTCCTCATAGCGTGTCTATTAGGTCAATTTAACGACGCAGCATGATGGAAAATAACTAGCAAATGGACTTGTTATTTTTTGATTGTGCCTAATTAATATTTTACCACTGACCTATTCCTAGTGGTGAGAAAATTAAGTATATTAAACACATTGTTCCTACCATAATTCCAGTAGCTAATTTAGCATGTTTCCACGGTGTTAAACTAACTACTGCTTTATTTTCTTGTACAAAATCGGTTTCTCTAGGATTTAATTTTCCTATTATAAGCATAACGATTACACATGTTGGGAATAAAACTCCCAATACGTAAAGAAAATGAACATCTTTTATTAAAAATTTTGATAATGTATATAAAGCTATATGAACAAAAAATGCAATTTTAGGTGCAATCTTAGGAACTCTTTTAGAATAAAATCCTACAACTACAGCTGCTAAAATCGGTACATTATAAAAACCAAAACATTCTTGTAAAAATCCATATAATCCCGTAGGTGCATATAATATAAATGGTGCAACACATGTAGCTATTATTGCAATTATTATATTAAATTTTCTACCAATATGAACTAATTCTTTATCACTAGCTTTTGGTTTCATAAGTGGTTTATAAAGATCTAATGTAAATAAAGTAGCCGAACTATTTAACGCTCCATTAAATGAACTCATAATAGCTCCAAATAAAACTGCAGCGAAAAATCCTAATAATGGTTTTGGTAATACATCTATTAATAATGTAGGATATGCCATATCTGCATTTTCTAATCTTGTTCCATACTTAGCAAATGCAATTACACCTGGTAATACTAAAAAGAAAGGTCCTATTAATTTTAAAAACCCTGCATATATAGCGCCTTTTTGTGCTTCTTCTAAATTTTTAGCACCTAAAGCTCTTTGAACAATTGATTGGTTTGTACAAAAATAGAATAAATTATTAAATAATAATCCAGTCATTAAAACTGGCCATGGAACTAGTGGAGATAGGGAATTTGCTGGATTTATTGCATTTAATTTTTGAGGATTGGCTAGTAAAACATTAAATCCATCTACAAAATTCCCATGTCCAACTGATATTATTCCAAGTACAGGTACCATTAATCCACCCACAAGCAGACCTATTCCATTAATGGTATCTGATACAGCACATAGTTTTAATCCACCATATACTGCATATATACAACCTATTACTGATATCATAAATCCAGTTATTGCTATTGCTTGAAAAGTTGTTATTCCTAAAATATCTGATATTCCAAATATTTTATTTATAACTATAGCACCTGAATACAATACTGTAGGAATGTATGTTACTATATATCCTAAAAGAAGCAACAACGATACTATTCTTTTTGTTGTTGAATCATATCTTTCCTCTAAAAAATCTGGTATTGTTGTAATTCCACTTTTAAAGTACTTAGGTAAAAATATTAAAGCTAAAATTCCTAATGATACACAAGCCGTAGCTTCCCATGCCATTGGTCCCATATTAGTCATATAACTTTGTCCATTTAACCCTATTATTTGTTCTGTTGATAAATTTGTAAGCATTATTGAACTGGCTATTACAACACCTGATAATCCTCTGCCAGCTAAAAAGTATCCATCTGCTGATTCAGTGTTAGAACCTCTAGTCTTATAAAATGATATTACACCTACTAAAACTACAAAAAATATAAAGGTAATTAACGTAAACATATTCAATCCTCCTTCTATTTTAAGATAAAAGGATTCCATATTATATATATTTATAAAATACTAATTATTATAAAATATAACATGGAATCCTAAAGATAAAATGATAAATTAAATGCTTTAAATACTAGCTTTTTCTTTTATATACTGTCTTCCTTTAATTGCGTATTCAAGAGGATTTGCAATAGATGGATCTTGTTCTGCTTCTATCATTAACCATCCTTCATAATTATTTTCTGCTAATATCTTAAATATTGGTTCAAAATCTATTGAGCCATCTCCAGGAACTGTAAATGCTCCAGCTCTTACACCTTTTAAGAAACTTAATTTTTCATTTTTAACCTTACTCACAATTTCAGGTCTTATATCTTTTAAATGAACATGTTTTATTCTGTGAACATACTTTTTTAGTATTTCAACTGGATTTTCACCTGAGTACACTAAATGACCTGTATCAAATAATAAATATACTAAATTTTCATCAGTAACACTCATTAACTTATCAATTTCTTCTGTTGTTTGCACTCCAGTTCCCATATGATGATGATAAACAATCTTCATTCCTTTATCAGCTGCTAATTGTCCCAATTTATTAAGTCCATGGGCTAATAGCTTCCATTCTTCTTCATTAAAATGATGCTTTCCATCAAATATAGGAGTTTCCATTTGTCCTTGAATACTATGACCTTGTTCTGAAACTACTATAACTTTAGACCCCATTGCATGTAAAAAATCTCTATGATCTATAAATTCTTTTTCAGTTTCTTCATAAGGTTTAGTAGTTAAAAATGAGCTAAACCAAGCACTTGCAATTTG
This sequence comes from Clostridium sp. ZBS2, assembly GCF_023845855.1. Lineage (NCBI taxonomy): Bacteria > Bacillati > Bacillota > Clostridia > Eubacteriales > Clostridiaceae > Clostridium > Clostridium sp. ZBS2. The sequence continues at coordinate 105,582 of NZ_JAMQIF010000019.1, read as the reverse complement.
AAGATTTCTCATTTCTAAAGCCCTCTTTAAAACCTTTACATCTTTAGGATATTTATTTCCGATTTCAGTACCCTTAAATCCTGAAAGAGCCATTTCGCTTACGGCTTGTTCAAATGTATTTTCTTTTCCTAAGTCTGGCATATCATCATTAGTCCAACCAATTGGACATATTCCTATTTTCACTTTATCGTTATTAAACATATTAATTCCCCCTAAAATTTCACGAAATATTAAACTGTTCTTTCATAAATTATATACAGAATTTTTAAGCATTAAATATATATTTTCTTTTAATATTAATATTGAATTTCTGATATCTTAACAGGTCTATTTTCTTTTAAAGATTTTGTTGCTGCCTTACCTATTAGAACAGCTTTTAATCCATCATCAGCATTTACACAAACTTCTTTATCATTTACAATTGCATCAATAAATTCAGTTATTTCTTCTGCATAAGCTTGCATATATCTTTCTAAGAAGAAGAATAGTGGTTTTTCTCCATTTACTCCATCTTTTGTTGATACAACTGCACTTGAAGTACTATCATTAGCTACAGCTACTTGCCCAAGTGATCCAAATACTTCTGCTCTTTGATCATATCCATAAGATGATTGTCTTGAATTATCAATTACAACCATTGCTCCATTTTCCATTTTTAATGTAACTATTGCAGTATCTATATCTCCTGCTTCTCCAATAGCTTTATCTACTAATACATTTCCAGCTGCATAAACTTCTTCAACATCATTTCCTAAAAGATATCTTGCCATATCAAAATCATGAATAGCCATATCAAGGAATAGTCCACCTGAAACTTTAACGTAATCTATTGATGGTGGTTCTGGATCTCTTGAAGTTATTTTAAGAATGTGTGGTTCTCCAATTTTACCTTCTACAACTGCTTTTCTAACTGCTTTAAAGTTATGGTCATATCTTCTATTAAATCCTACTTGATATTTAACATTTGATTTCTTAAGTTCATCTATAACTTCTTTAATTCTACTTAGCTCATGATCAATTGGTTTTTCACAGAATACATGCTTGCCAGCTCTTATAGCTTCTATAGAAATTGGTGAATGAGTATCTGTTGATGAACATATAAGTACCGCATCTATTTCTGGATCTTCAAGAATTTTCTTGTAGTCATTATAAACATTATCTATCCCCATTTCTTTAGCCCATTTTTTAGTATCATCATTTAAAAATACATCTGCTATTGCCTTTACTTCTGCATTTTTAACGTACTTAGAAATACTTTCTCCATGAACTTTACCTATTCTTCCTGCTCCAATGATTCCAACTTTTAACATAAAAAACATCTCCCTTTTAATATTTTCTTGCACTTTTTAATACTTTTTTATTATTTTCAAAAGCTTTATTAACAGATTCTTTTTCTGATACTTCAGCTAATCCTACATGCCACCATGATTCATATCCATCAGTCATAGTTTTAGGTAATACTTTAATATCAATTAAAGTAGAAACCTTTTGTTTTTTTGCATCTATTAATGCATTCTTTAATTCTTCTAAGTTTTTAGCTGTGTATGTTTTTAAACCATATCCTTCAGCTGCTTTTGCAAAATCTATTGGTATTAATTTACCATTAAGTTTATTTGTTTCATCATTTCTATATCTAAATTCAGTTGCTAAATTTCCTATTCCATTAGACATTTGTAGATTATTTATACAACCAAATCCACAGTTATCAAATAATAATACATTTACTTTTTTATTCTCTTGAATTGAAGTTATAAGTTCTGAATGTAACATTAAATAACTTCCATCACCTAAAATTGAATAAACTTCTTTTTCTGGATCTGCTAACTTTGCACCAAATCCTGCCGCTATTTCATATCCCATGCATGAATATCCGTATTCCATATGATAAGAATTTAAAGATTCTGTTTCCCACATTCTTTGAAGATCTCCTGGTAAACTTCCTGATGCTCCAACAATAATTGCATCATCATCAATACATTCTCTAATTAACCCTAATGCAGATGTTTGAGTTATTGTTGTATCAGTTAATTTTTTAAATTCTTCTAAGCTTTCTTTATTTCTAAATTTTATAATTGGCTCAAAATTCTCTTCATATTTTATATTAGTTAGTCTTTTCATTTCTTCTTTCCATACCATTTTTGCATTTTTTATCTCGTATTTATATGAAGAAATATAATTTTCTTTTTCAAGTAATTTATGAAGATATTCTAAACATTCTTTAGCATCTCCAACCATCTTACATGAGTCCAATTTACTAGCATGAAATTTTGATAAGTTAATTGTTACAAATTCTACATCTGGATTTTTAAACAATGATTTTGATGCAGTTGTAAAATCTGAAAATCTTGTACCAACTCCAATTACTAAATCAGCATCTTTAGCTATGATATTTGCAGCTAAATTTCCTGTAACTCCAATACCACCTAAATTCATATGATCGCTTGATTTTATTGAGCTTTTTCCAGCTTGTGTTTCACCTATAGGTATATTAAATCTATTAGCAAATTTAGATAAGGCATCTCCAGCTTCTGAATACCTTACTCCACCGCCACAAATTATTATAGGTTTCTTTTTATTTTTCATTATATTTAAACATTCATAAAATTCCTCTTCTACAGCTAAAGGTCTAGTAATTTTGTGAACACGTTTTTTAAAGAAGTATTCTGGAAACTCAAAACTTTCTCCTTGAACATCCTGTGGAAGTGCTATACATACTGCTCCTGTTTCAGCTGGATCAGTTAATACCCTCATTGCATTGATCATTGCAGACATTAATTGTTCAGGTCTATTTACTCTATCCCAATACTTGCATACAGGCTTAAATACATCATTTGTAGTGATTCCAAGGTTATAAGATTGCTCAATTTGTTGAAGTACTGGATCTGGTTGTCTAGTTGCAAATGAATCACCTGGAAGTAAAAGTAATGGTATATTATTTACTGTTGCTGTTGCTGCTGCTGTGACCATATTTGCAGCTCCTGGTCCTATTGATGAAGAACAAGCTATAATCTTTCTTCTATTATTTTGCTTAGCAAATGCTGTTGCTGCATGTGCCATACCTTGCTCATTTCTTCCTTGATAAACTCTTAAACCTCTTGGATTCTCATCAAGCGCTTGTCCTAAACCAACCACTATTCCATGACCAAAGATAGTAAATATTCCATGAACAAACTTTTCTTCTTTTCCATCAAATGAAACATATTGATTATCTAAAAATTTAACCAACGCTTGTGCTGTTGTCATTTTTGTACTCTTCATAAACTCACCTTCTCATAATTATTTAGACACATAAACATAAATAACAAGTCTAAAATTGCAATGTATATTTTCAAATTGCCATGGCCTATTAGGTCAATTTTCCGACGCAACATGATGAAAAATAGGCGGCAAATGAACTTGTTACTTTTCTGATTATGCCTTATCAGGCCATATTTTAACATCTTTATCCCAAAGCCATTTGTGTTCTTCTACATCTATCCTGTCAGTCCATGGATTATTTTCAAGATGCCTAATCATCCAACAATAATACATTGCATATCCTGGTGCTGATGTTTGTGGATGAACATCTCCACCTGTTATTGTTGAAAAACTATTATTAGAGATCTTATATGCATTATCTCCATTTAAACAAAATCCAAAGCCTTGTTCTTTGTTAAATTTATAAAAATATACTTCTGGTTGTGGATGATAATGTGGTGGATAACTTGACCACTTTCCTGGAAATGTTATAACTTCTCCAATTACCATATTAGAATATGGTGCATTGTTATAATCAAATACGGTTCTTACAATTCTTCTTGCAGTTCCATTCCAAGTTCCTTCACCAAAAATATCACTTCTACACTTATCCGGTGAATATAATTTTGCTTCAAAATCATTTTGATTATCTGTGCTTTGTATTATTAATTCACTTTCTTCTAAACATTCAACTATTACTTTTATATTCTTAGAAACATGTAAACACCATGGATCTTCATCAAAAACAGACTTTCTCTCTATTATTTCAGAATCTTTATTCCAAGCTATTTTAAGCTTTCCTGTTAAAAGAAGTACTGCTATTTCTTTATCATCATTGTGGTACTCTTTTGTTTCACCTTTTCTTAATTTTTCAACTACAATATCCATTAACATTTCTTTGTTTTTACCGCTAATTTCACATAATACGTTTTCACCATATTGTAAATCATGTAATTCATGAATCATCATTAATCCTCCCTTATCCTCTTGCTATCATTTCTCCATATTGTTTTTTCTTCTCTTTTATAAATTCATTTATTTGCTTTACAGTTGGCATATCTTGTGAACAGCTATGACTTGCTACTAACATAGCTGCTGAAGCACTTCCAAATTCTAATGCATCCATAATATCCCATTCTTCTAATATTCCATATATAAATGCTGAAGCGTATGCATCTCCACCGCCAAATGATTTTAAGAGTTTTACTGGAAATGGCTTTATTTTATATGATTTTCCGTCATTAGTATAAGCTGTAGAACCCTCTTTTCCATGTTTAATTACAACTATTTTATTACCAAAATCTAACCATCTTTTAGCACTTTCTTCATCAGTGCTTTTTTCCTTAACAATTAGACTTTCCATCAAATCAAATTCTTCTCTTGATCCCATAACAATGTCACTTTGCTTTCCAACTATTGAATAATAAATAGCTATTTCATCTTTATTTTTCCAATTATATTCTCTATAATCTACATCAAAAATTACAACTGTATTATTCTTTTTGGCAAACTCTAATGCTTTTAATGCAGCTTCTCTAGATGGACTTTTAGCAAGTGCTGTTCCTGATATTACTATTGCCTTTGTATTTTTTATATATTCTTCATCTATCTCATTAACATCTAACTCTAAATCAGCTATTCCATTTCTATACATCAAAATACTGCTTTCTGTTGGACTTGCTATTTCTGTAAATGTAAGTCCCAAAGACTCGCCATTTTCTGCATACTTTATTTGTGAAGTATCTATTCCTTCATTATCAAAGTAATAAACTACAAACTTTCCAAATTGATCCTTTGAAACCTTACCTATAAAGCCAACTTTTTTGCCAAGTCTTGAAAGCCCAACTGCTATATTAGCTGGTGATCCCCCTAAATATTTTTTGAAAGTCGTACTTTCTGAAAGTGGTCTATTTATATCTATTGGATTAAAATCAATTGCTACTCTTCCAATAGGAACTATCTCAAATTTTCTATCTTTTTGAAATTTAATATATCCCATCTTTTAAAACCTCCTTGTTTAATGTTTCTGTAATATTTAATGCAAACGTTATCTGATTCTAGCTAAAATTACATTTGTTATGCTTTATTCTTACTACCAAAAATTTTTATATGTTTCTTTACATTCTCATATGCCCCTTGTATTTCAGTCTCATGCAAAGTAAAATAATCATAGTCTTTTGAATTACTATTTAGATTTTTTACAGAATCTCTTACTTTATTAAAAGTAGCAGTTGCTATATTTATTTTTCTTATTCCCATAGTTGCACATTTTTTAAAGTCATCTTCTGATATTCCTGATCCACCATGTAATACTAATGGTATTTTTAAGTTATCATGTAGTTTTGTTAAAATATCAAATCTTAATTTAGGTTCACCTTTATAAACTCCATGAGAATTTCCTATTGCTACTGCAAGAGCATCTATTTCAGTCTCATTTATAAATTGCCTAGCCTCGTCTAAATCAGTAACTTTTATATTTATATCTTCACTACCGTCTTCACTACCGCCAACATGGCCAATTTCACCTTCAACAGCAGCTCCATAATCTCTAGCCAATTTTTCTACTAAGCTCGTTATCTTTATATTTTCTAAAAAATCTAGAGATGATCCATCTATCATTACTGAAGTAAACCCTAAGCTTAATGCTTTTTTTATATTATCTATTGTTAAGCCATGGTCAAAGTGAATAGCTACAGGTACTTTAGCTTTTTCTGCTGCTTTTATCATTGATGGCCCTATTATATCTAATGGTGAATGTTTTAATCTCACTTCTGCTATTTGTAATATAATTGGAGAATTTAATTCTTCTGCTGCTTTTATAGCACCAATTATCATTTCCATATTAGCTACACTAAAACTTCCAACTGCATAATTTTCATTGTCTGCTTTTAGTAATAGTTCATTCATACTTACTAATGGCATCTTCATCACCTCCAAAGTGATTTATAAACTTCGACAATATCATCATATTTAACTGTTTTTAAAGTATTTTGAGGACTTCCACTTTCCAGTGCATCCTTAGCCATTTTATCTAAATTATTGAAAAACTTTTCTTTATCTATTCCATACTCTTTTAAAGTAGGTATAAATAAGATTTTACAAAGCTTATCTACTTCTTCTACAAATTTTCTAGCTGCTATTTCATTCTCTTCATCTTCATTAGATATTCTAATGGCTCTAGCAAGATCTGCAAATTTAATATAAGCCCCATCTAATACAAAATTAAAACATTCCTTTAATAACATAGCATTTGATATTCCATGAGGTACATGGAATAATGCTCCTATTGGTCTACTCATACCATGTACTATTGTTACTGATGAGTTATTAAAAGCGATTCCTGCTTCTAATGCTGCAATTGCCATTTGAGTTCTAGCTTCTTCATTCTTTCCCTCATTAAATGCTATTGGCAAATATTTAAATATCTTCTTTATTGCTGATAGTGCAAATGTGTCAGAAAGTGGTTGAGACTTTTTAGATGTATAAGCTTCTATAGCATGTGTTAATGCATCTAATCCTGTTGCAGCTGTTATTTTAGGTGGTGCTGTCATAGTAAATCTTGAATCTATAATTGCTAATGTTGGCATTAATGAACTTCCCTTTATTAACATCTTTACATCAGTTTTAGTATCAGAAATTATAGTAAACTTTGTTGCCTCAGATCCTGTTCCAGCAGTTGTTGGTATTGCAACTATTGGTGGTAATTTGTTTTCTATTTGTTTTCCCATATAATCAGATATTTTGCCTTCATTATTTACCATCATCGCTATTGCTTTAGCTGAATCTATTGAACTTCCCCCTCCAACAGCTACTAAGTAATTACAATTTTCTTTTTTATATAAATCTACACCTCTATCTATCATCACATCTGTTGGTTCACCATTTATTTCGTCATATATAAAATAATTAATTTTTTCTTTATCTAAAATATCAATTACAGCTTGTACATTACCTAACTTAACCATAATGTTATCTGTAACTATTAAAACTTTTTCACCAAATAATTTTAAATCTTCTACACTATCTTCTAATGAATTTTTCCCTGTTAAAATTTTATTTGGAATTATGAATTCATTTGACATTTTACCGTCTCCTTTCAGGTATCTTATGATTAACTTCTTGTTATCTTATGGTTATATTATAAGTACCTGTTTTCTAATTGTCAATATTTTCCTTGTATATTTTTTACTTTTTTTAAATTTTAAGGATATTTATGGTATAATGATGATAATGTCTTTTACTTTATAATTTCATAGTTTATAATTAATATTAGATTCCATATTTTTGAAATAAAATAAAAAGGGGGTATTTAGATGCGTTTAAAAAGACTTGATTTATTAGAAGAATTTATTTATAAACATAGAACCGTATCAATAGATAAACTTTGCGAAGAATTTAAAATGTCAAAAAATACAATTCGTAGGGATATAGATGCCTTAGTTGATAAAGGCGTAATAAAAAAAGTATATGGGGGCGTTACAGTAAATACTCAAAGTAATGAGCTGCTTCCATTTGAAGAAAGAACAATAAAAAATAACAGTGCTAAAATAGATATTGCTAAAAAAGCTGCTGAATTTATTGAAGATGGGGATTCTATATTCATAGATTCTGGTACTACCACATTAAATATAATTGATTATTTAAATGATAAAGATAATATAACGTTATTTACCAATAGTATTAATGTTATTTTAAAAGCAATTCCTCATGATAATATTGATATAATATGTTTATCTGGTAGGTTTAATAGAACTACTTTTTCTTTTACTGGGCTAACTTCTAGTGATGTCTTATCAACTTATAATATAAATAAATCTTTTATGGCTTGTACTGGAATTTCATTAGAAAATGGCCTTACTCACACCTCACCTAATGAATTTAAAATAAAGAAAGTAGCTGTTTCTAAAAGTCATAAAACATTTTTACTTGCAGATAGTTCAAAATTTAATATAGTCTCTTTAATGACCTTTTGTGATGTAAAAGATCTAGATTATCTAATTACAGATAAGTGTCCTTCAGCCAAATATATTGATTATTTTAATAATTATAATGTTGAACTTATAGTTCCTAATTAAATTAAAGAATATTATTAGATATGGTTAATAAAAAATAACAAAAAATCACCTCGTTAAATATATTAAGCTTTTTATTTTTAGCTTGTATATATTTAACGAGGTTGAATTATTCTATTCTGTATATATTAATTTGTCATCTCATTATAGTTCTTTTATTAAATTAGCCATTTCAATTGCACCAACTGCACATTCATAGCCTTTATTTCCTGCTTTAGTTCCGGCTCTTTCTATGGCTTGTTCTATATTATTTGTTGTAAGCACTCCAAACATTACTGGTTTTCCAGTTTCTAATGATACATTTGCAATTCCTTTAGAAACTTCTGAACAAACATAATCGTAATGTGATGTTGATCCTTTTATTACTGCACCTAAACATATAACTGCATCGTATTTAGGACTTTTTGCCATTTTCTTTGCTATTAATGGCATTTCAAATGCTCCTGGTACCCAAGCTACGTCTATATCTTCTACATTTACTCCATGTCTCTTAAGTCCATCTATAGCTCCATCCAAAAGCTTACTACCTATAAATTCATTGAATCTTCCTACTATTATTCCAACTTTTAATCCTTCTGCAACTAATTGTCCTTCAAAAATATTCATTATTAATTCCTCCTAATTTTTTACTTTTTTAATTACTTCGCCCACTTTACTTATGCATATATCAACGCTCTGCTAAAACATAGCCTAATAATTATATATTTAATAAATGATTCATTTTTTCTTTTTTAATCTTTAAATAAAATTCATCATTTTTGTTTAATGGCATTTCTATAGAAATTCTTTTTACTACATCAATATCATTTTCTCTAAGTCCATCTATTTTTTCCGGGTTATTTGTTATTAATTTAATTCTATTTATCCCTAAGTTTTTTAACATATCTGCACTAGATTTATATTCTCTTAAATCTGGTGCAAATCCTAAAGCTAAGTTAGCTTCAACTGTATCTAATCCTTCATCTTGAAGTGAATATGCTTTTAATTTGTTTAAAAGACCAATACCTCTTCCTTCTTGTTTCATATACAGTAAAATACCTCTTCCTTCTTGTGCGATCATTTTCATAGCTGCATCATATTGTTCTCCACAATCACATTTTTTTGATCCTAAACTATCCCCGGTTAAGCATTCTGAATGAACTCTAACAAGTACTGGTTCTTCTCCTGAAATATCTCCCTTTATTAAAGCTAAATGACATTTTTCACTATCATTTTCTTTAAATCCTATAACCTTAAAGTCTCCATATTTTGTTGGAAGTTTTGCTTCCACTTCTTTAGTAACACTTCTTTCATTTCTTAGTCTATATCTTATTAATTCTTCTATAGTTAATATTTTCAAATCATGTTCCTTAGCAAATTTTATTAAATCATCTCTTCTTGCCATACTTCCATCATCTTTTATTATTTCACATATTGCAGCAGCTCCTTTAAAGCCTGCAATTTTCGCTAAATCTACTGAAGCTTCTGTATGTCCTGTTCTTTCTAATACACCTTTTTTCTTTGCTATAAGAGGAAATACATGTCCAGGTCTTCTAAAATCCTGTGGTCTTTCACTTTGTACTAACATTTTTATAGTGTCAGATCTTTCGAATGCTGAAATTCCAGTAGTTGTATCTATGTAGTCAACAGCTACTGTAAATGCTGTTTCATGATTGTCTGTATTTTTTTCAACCATAGGATTTAATCCTAATTTTAATGCTATTTCTTCTTCTACAGGTGCACACAACAGTCCTCTTGCATATTTAATCATAAAATTCACATTTTCAGGAGTTGCTTTCTCTGCTGGAATAACTAAATCACCTTCATTTTCTCTTCCCTCATCATCAACAATAATAATCATTTTTCCATTTCTTATATCTTTTACACATTCTTCAACAGTACTAAATTTCATCTTCTCTCACCTCATACATAATTTTATTTTAGGATTTGTTTTAAAGTTTTAAATATGTATTGATATCTGCAATAGGCAAAATGGCGTTGTAATTGGACTTTGAGAATTCTTAATG